>CAYSHS010000425.1:0-3116 GCA_964430845.1 uncultured Pirellulales bacterium
AATTCCTTAAATCTGAAGTAATCTTACAAGTCAAACTCTGCGACAATGGGAGTGTGATCGCTGGGACGCTCTGCCTGACGTGGTTTTTTATCGATATAACAAGCGGAGCTTTTTTTAGCTATTGGTTTGGTAGCCATAATATGGTCCAGCCTCCAGCCAAGGTTATGCTTAAATGTATTTCTCATCCTGTAATCCCAGAAAGTATATTGACCAGCTTCTTTACAGTGTTTTCTGAATATATCTACCAAACCCCAGTCCATTACTTTTTGTAGTGCTTTGTGAACATCCGGGTGAAAACAAACATGCCCAAGCAGTGTTACCGGGTCATAAACATCTATCGGCTCAGGAGCAATGTTCAAATCGCCAACCCAAACCAATGAATCGGTGGACTTGAAACATGAATCGAAAAAAGAAAAAAGTCTGTCAAACCAGTGCAGCTTGTACTCGAACTGCTGTGATTCAGGCATATAACCCTGTGGTACGTAAGAGTTTACAATTGTAATACCTTTTATCTGTGCCGTAATTAAGCGAGGTTCATCTTTTGGTTCTTCGTTGAAGCCGTATTTTACATTTTCCGGCTTGTCTTTACAAAATATCGCTACGCCGTTATAGCTTTTTTGTCCTTTAAATATGTATTGGTAACCTGTTTCATCAAAAGGCTGCCCAGGGAAATCCTTGTCCTGAACTTTTGTTTCCTGTACGCATAAAATATCAGGTTTATTTTCAAGAAGCCAGCTTGTAACAATAGGCAGCCTGGCACGTAACGAATTGACATTAAAACTTGCGATTTTCATTTCATTACCTCGTATCCCTGGTTCGTGTTGAAAGAAGAATTAAATTTCGCAGAGTCTCGGTATCGCGTGCGGTCAGCCAGCGATGCTCGAATTGCTTTTCCTGTGCTATCTGGGCAATCGCCATCAACGCGCGCAGGTGATAGTTTCTTTCATCTTTTGTCCCGGCCAGCACAAACATAATGCAGACAGGTTCGGAAGTATTCTCAAATTTAATTCCGTCACGCGCTCGTACAAGCAAAATGTCAAATTTCTTCTGACCTTCGATTATTATATGGGGAATTGCAAAGCCGGATTGAACTACTGTTCCGCCTTCTTCCTCGCGCTTAAGAAATTTCTCGAAAAGTACATATTCGTTTACACCGAGTCTTTTTTCAAATATCTTTGAAATTGTTCTGAAAACCTGCTCGGATGTTTTCCTGCCTTCTATGTCGAGAATTTCACATTCCCTGATAAGCTTATCGAACCTGTCCTCGATTATTTCATCCCGTTCGAGCAAAATGTCACGAAGCTCGTTTTCGAGCGTAACTGTTTTGAGGTCTTTTGAGGTGACTCTCTCGACAATGTGCATTGCCGCAGATGCTCTGCTGACTCGTCTCGACGCATGGAGAAAGTACCATGCTATACTCAAAACAACAAAACCAGCGGTAATAAGCAGGGGAATCTTACCCATATCTATAATTAAAAATCCGTAAACTAAAATTGCGATGATATGTATGTAGGGATACAAAGGTGATTTGAACTGAGGCCGATAGCTTTGTATCCTGCTTTCCCTCATTATAATTACGCTGGCGTTATCGAGTATGAAAAGTATTATCATCAATGTCGAAGCAGTTTTTACCAGTGATTCGATATCGAGGAAAATCAGGGCGGCTATCATAAATCCCGCAGTAAAGATAATGCTTAAGTGAGGTGTTTTATATTTATGATTGATTCTTGCCAGTGTAGCCGGAAGCAGGCCGTCTCTGCTCATCGCCATCGGGCAGCGTGAAGCCGCGAGGATTCCACCGTTTGCGGTAGTGACAAAAGCCGCTATTGCAGCGATGCTCAATATGATAAAACCCGGCAGACCCATAAATTTCCTGGCCGCATCTGAAATCGGCAAATTCGTCTGAATTTGCTCTGTACCGTTCACAACAGCGACAAGTTCCTGCTTGTCGAAAATACCTACAGTAATTGTTACCACAGCGATATAAAACAAAGTAACAATAAACCATGCTAATATCATGCCTAAAGGGATGTTTCTGCCGGGATTTTTAATTTCCTCGCCGACACTTGCAACTTTAGTAAGTCCTCCGTAACTGACAAACACAAGACCCGCTGTAGAAAGGACAGCGAGCCAGTTTTTCTGCATGAAGTCTGCGTATCTGTAGGCTTTTACCGAACCGATACCGAAAAATATATAAATAGACAGTATCGCCAGAAGGATAATAACTAAAAAGATTTGCAATTTGCTTGCATGTTTCACACTTACAATGTTCAGGATTGTAAAAACAACGCAGCATATTAAGCTTATCGCTTTCAGATGTATTTCATTAAACTGTGTGTCTAAAACAGTTTCTATAATTAGCGCCATTCCAACGATTGCAAAGGCACTTTTTAAGGCTAATGAAAACCAGCCTGCGAAACCGGTAAACAAACCGAAAAACGACCCGAAACTTCTCTCGACGAAAAAATAGGTTCCGCCCGCACGCGGCATAGCCGTTGCCAGTTCCGCTTTGCTTAAAACACTCGGCAGTATAATCAATGAAGCGATAATATAGGAAAGAATGACTGCCGGACCTGCTTTGGAATATGCAAGAGCAGGCAAAATGAATAAGCCTGAACTTATCATCGCACCTGATGCAATAGAAAATACATCCGGTAAACCGAGTTGTTTTTTCAATACAGCCATTCTGATTATTGCAGATATTGTTGCCTGTATCAGGGATATTGTCAAGATAACGTATTTGTTTACTTGTCAAATTTGTCTGATTTGCTGATATTTTCTTGTTATAAAAAAATTCTGGATGGATTTATCGGAATGAGCCGATTATTATATAGTTGAATGAAGAAACAAGAGTTTTATTATTTTGTAATGAAAGGGCAATAAAATGTGCAAAACCTGTGGTTGCAGTTCTGGTAAAAAAGGCACGGTAAAAGCAGTGAAAAAAACAAATACAAAAAAGGCTTCTAAAAAGAAATAACTTTACTTTGATTCTTTCCCGGGATCTATGAAAACTATATCTTCCGGGATGGCTACTACATCTCTATGTTCGGGACCGAGGAGCTTTTTGATTTGGCTGCTGTGTTTTCCTGCAAGCTCTTTTAATTGATTGCTTGTAA
>CAYSHS010000426.1:0-3112 GCA_964430845.1 uncultured Pirellulales bacterium
ACCTGATGAAAGAGCTTGGTGACAAGATATTCGTCATTGGTGACGACCTTGTTACGACAAAAGACTCGAATATCGAGAACTGTGCAAAGAATGGCGAAATCAACGCGTCACTCATTAAGGCCAACCAGATAGGAACTCTTACCGAAACTGTGCTGGCTATGCTGACTTCTCTGGCTTATGGCGCAGAGCTGGTTATCTCGCACCGCTCCAAATCACCTAACGACCCGTTCGAGGCTGAAATCGGTACTGCAATGAACGCCCTCGGCGTCAAGTGCGGCGGCGGCGCCAATACAGAGCGTCTCCAGAAGTACGGCAGGGTCATGGAAATTATGGCACTGGCAAAAGCCGGACAGAGAGAAATATCCGACAAGGAAAGAAAAGAAGTCGAAGAAAATGTAAAAGAGCTTGTCCGAATTCTCACAGGCAAGGAAGATGTCACTATTATGCCCGATGCAGGTGAGCTTGATATAGCCGCATTACTTATGAAAATGCTTGCGATCGAAGCGGTCAGCGGCACGGAAGAAGCCACCAACGCAGGTATCCCGTCGGCAGCAGCTACCCTGTTTCTCGGACGGACAGGCATCATTCGCTTCAAAGGTTCGACACCTCTAGGTACGAGTGCTGGCGAGGACGAAGCAATCCACTACGTGGACAGCATCATCGAACCCTGCGAATCGACGAAGAAATATGCCGACCTGTTCAAGTCTGCAGGTGACGGCACGTTCCGCTTCAAGAAAGATGTAAAGGCAAATGACATACGCTCCAAAAACGATGAAAAGCTAATGGCACTTTGGAGAAAGTCACGCCGATACGATGGCAAAGGCTGTATGGACGCGGTTTCGCATATCGAAGGTGTCCTTGCAAAAGCATTCACCGGAAAACGCCTTGCATCTCTCGGCTCACTGCTCGATACAGACAAGGCACTCCTTGGACTCGAGCTGGAAGAAGCCGTTAAAGCGGGCAGAATCCAGAAGGATGCTTCTAAAGAAGTAAAGATCCAGGCGATGCAGCGAAAAGGCGTGCTCGGCATGAATGCCATTCTCTCGATGTCACTGGCATTGGGAAGAGCAATCGCTGCAAGTGAAAGCAAGGAAATGTGGCAGCTTATACGTGAAATTTCAATCGATACGATGGCCAGGTTCGTAGATGCAAACGCCAAAGGCAAAAAGAAATCGCTCGCCGATTTGAAAACAACTGATTTCGATGAGTTACAGAAGTTGTACCGTGAAACAGCAGGTGCTTCTATTAAAGAAGGCAAGACAATTTACGAATTGCTCAGAGAGCAATTACCTGTCTATCCTGTATAACAACAACGTCTGTTTATATTAACACAATTAAAACCGGATTCCCGTTTTTTAGGAATCCGGTTTTTTTATAGGTCGTATATTAATAGCCTCGATAGCCCCTGTCGGGTTCGCTGTAATCTGTGGGATTCTCGCCGGATGAACTTGTTGAGACCTTAATAAGATAATCGTATCTCGTACCGGATTCGGTTCCAGTATCATTAAAAGTAGTTTCAGTTTGCCAGCCGCTTATTCCCTTCTTTTGACCTGACATCAGGTCTTTACGATAGACCATGTAATAATTCTCATAGGAAGGGCCGTTGCAATAGGCATTCCATGTAATCAATACCTTATCCGAGTAAGTACCATCCGAGGCTGATACACCCGTTGGCGGTTCATGGTTCTGGTCATAATAAAGCGTTATTATATTAGGATTGTTGGATGCTATTAAATCAAGGTACGTACAGTAAGCATCTTTATTCAATGGATTATTTTCCAAGTACAGTAAGTTCAGATTTGTCAGTTTTGTCAAAGCGCTAATATCACTTATCTGATTATCCTCAAGCATTAGTGTGCTTATATTTGTTAGAGAGGATAATACGTTCACGTCATTAATTTCATTTACCGAAAGATTAACCGTATCGAGATTCATTAACTCAGCTAATGCATTAACATCACTAATCTGGTTTGCTTTGAGGTTCAAATATGACAGTTCTGTAAGTTTGTCTAACACGTTCACATCGCTTATCAAATTATCAGGCAGGCTCAGGGAATCAAGTTTTATAATCTCAGAAAGTGCTGAAATATCGCTTATTACATTGCGGTCAAGATTCAATTCTGTTAAATTTGTCAATCCGGCTAACTGAGATATGTCTGTGATTAAGTTATCAGACAAGTCAAGCTTTTGCAGATTCTTTGCATATTCAAGCCCGTTTAAATCATATATACCATTGCTGTCTGCAGAAAGCTCAGTTAAATTCAGCATATCCAATTGATTAGGATCTGAAATACCAAGCTCGATTTCTACGGCAGCTTCGAGGTTGGGGTCGTTAAAATCGACTACGGCTGAAGGGTCATCTGTGATATACATCTTACCTGCATTTTCTGTATTGTAGCCATCCTCTGAACCATCTGCTCCCTGTCCTGCATTTTTATCACAGTAGAGCCAGGTCTGCTCGCCGTCACAGGAGAAACGAAATGCAAAGTCATAACTTCCCACTTCCGGTGTTTCAATAAAGGAGACATACTCATCGTAGTTCGGCTCTCCAAATAAATCGCCGTCCCAGGAAGGATTAGGCATTGCATCGAACCAGAACCAGGCATCAGAAGGAGTGCTGCCTACCGAGCCATAACCCATTTGGCCGGTCAGTGACGAATCCGGGTCATTACCCGATGTCTGGTCGGTGATACCAGCCTTATATACCCTGCCGTAAACTTCCATAATAGTATATGGTGAGGCAACTATTTTAACCGGCTCCTGAAGCCTGCCCCAGTCGATTGTGTTTACAGAGCTTGTCCCGCACCAGCCGACATCGGACATGCTTAACTCGGTCGTATCGCTTCCGTCACTAAGATGTGATGCTTTTACCCAGTAGTAATATGGAATATCTGGCACGGCTGTCATGTCTTCAAAAGCGGTGGCATCTCTCCAGTCACTGATAGCTACGGCGGTACCCGGATTGTCCGATGTGGAGCGATAGACCTGGTAGAAGCTATCGTACGAAGGACCATTGCAGCGTTCGTCCCAGGTAATGAACACCCTGTCCTGGAACAAACCGTCCGAGGCAGCAATATCAGTTGGTGGGTTGGGATTCGGCGAGTACCATAAC
>CAYSHS010000427.1:0-3091 GCA_964430845.1 uncultured Pirellulales bacterium
AAAGCATGCTCGAAACTCTCAAATCTCTGTTTCCATCGAACAGGTTTATCCATTCTGAGAATCCTCAAAAACTAACCTTAACAAATCGTTTATAACTGGTTTGCTGCCTGTTCACATTAAGTCTTTATCAAATTGAATCTACTGTAATGTTAAAATGATGTTAACAGGAAAAACGATATCATCAAAAAACAGTATTGTATTGCGATTGATTTATCATAAAAAAATCAGTTAAAATATTACACTTTTAAAAAAAAGATTTGCAACTTAGTTGCATATTTGATATGATTAAAAATTATTTCTTATACAAGAAAAATATTTTGAGGTTTTAAGTTAATGAAAAAATTGACACCTGTATTTTTAGAGCTAAAAAATCATGCGCCATTTACATTATTCGGCGCTGCAACGGGAATTTTATGTATGCTCCTGTTCAGGAACATGCAAAGCCTGACAAATCTCACACTATTCCGGATATTTCACCCGGCTCATGTAGTGCTCTCTGCAATGGTAACATCATCTCTATATTTGCTCCACAAGAACAAAACATCAGTCATAAAGCTGCTTTTAATCGGCTACATAGGTTCAATCGGCATAGCTACGTTAAGTGACTGCGTATTGCCTTTTTTCGGTGAAACCATTCTCGGCGTAGCCGTACCGAGCGAGCATTCACACGCATCGGAACCCGGTCATGAAGAAGAATCATTATCTGCTCACGAGCACGAGAATGAAAAACCAGAAATCCATTTAGGCTTCATCGAGGAGTGGTACATAGTCAATCCTGCCGCTTTTCTCGGCATTATTATAGCGTATTTTCTGCCAAGAACGAAATTTCCGCACGCAGGCCATATCCTTATTAGTACATGGGCATCGTCTTTTCATGTGCTTATGAATACCCATCACGAGCTGTCGCCGCAAATTCTGGTCGTTATATTTTTCGTCCTGTTTATTTCTGTCTGGCTGCCCTGCTGCGTTAGTGATATAGTTTTCCCTATGTTATTTATTAAGCCGGGTGAGTACGAGCTGCACCATCATCATTAATGTTTCGGACATTACCGCAATGAA
Organism: uncultured Pirellulales bacterium; assembly: GCA_964430845.1. Lineage (GTDB taxonomy): Bacteria > Planctomycetota > Phycisphaerae > Sedimentisphaerales > Anaerobacaceae > JAFGPS01. The sequence goes on from CAYSHS010000427.1 coordinate 1,060, forward strand.
AGAAAATGTCGATAATCATATTAGCAAAATGCTCAAATCTGCGGGACTTTACCAAACTAAAAACAGGATATTAATACTAAAAGTTTTATTTAGGAGCGGTAAACCTCTCAGCCAGGAAAATATCGCATTGCAGTCGGGTAAAAGGCACTTCGACAAAGTTACAATTTATAGAACGCTCGAAAGCCTTGTCAAAGCCAGGCTTGTTCACAAGGCTTTTATAAATAAGAGGGCTTCGCATTACGAATTAGCTCACAGATGCACGGAAAAACAGTGTCATCCGCACTTTACCTGTACTAAATGCGGCAGCACACATTGCTTAGTCGATTTATCTATGCCTATGGCAGTTTATCATAAGGGTTTTATTATTAATCACCAGCAGGTTCATCTTGAAGGCTTATGTCCCGCCTGCTCGTAATTATACAGGAGAATATTTGGTTGCTTAAACCGGCTCGAAATATAATGTTGATTCTCGCATTGACCTGCTTTATATCTATGGCAACAGGTTTAACACTGTTTGTGCATATAATAAGCCTGGACCAGCATGAGCATCATGACCATAGCAAATGCCCTATATGTCAGCAGTCATTGCTGTTATCCAAAAAAGCTGTCATCGAGCCGGAAACAATAATAGAAAAAATTGAACTGTTTTCGCATAATGTTCAATTTTACACGCAGGAAGAAAAAACAACAATAAAGTTTCTATTTCCGCTCTTGCGTGCCCCTCCCTGCGCTTTATTTTTCAATTTCTAAATTCTAATTTCTAAACAATTTCAAATTTCCGATATTTGAATGTTTTAAACATTTGATTTTATATTTGCTTAGGATTTAGTTTTTAGAGCTTAGGATTTTTCAATTTGTTTGTAAAACAGTTTTTTTGAACAAATCATTAAAAATATCAGGAGACGAAATATATGTGCATTCACAAATTTAAGTACAGTCTTTTTATAATTATATTTTTACTCTGCGTAAATTTTGTGCAGGCGGAAAATACCCAAACTAATGATCCGAATTTCTTACAGAATCAAATAAATCAATTACAAAAACAAATCAATGACATGCAGAAAACACAAGATGCTGAAATAAATACTTTAAAGAAACAGCTTGATGAGTCATCCAGCCTAAATGCCGCGGAGAAGCCTGAAGATGAACTTGCTTCTTTACGCCAGTTGGCACAGACCGAAGCTGCAAAGGAAAAACCCGTAGATGAAAATTCGCAAGATGTAACATTTCAATCCAAGGGACTCGGCTTGCAGGCCTTGAATCCTGAAATAAGTGTTACCGGAGATTTTTTATTCTCGACAAGAAATGATACCACAAGTGATTATGATAATGACTTCAGTTTTCGCACCCTGGGTGTTCATGTTGAATCATGGCTGGATCCATATACTCAATTTAAAAGTGCTCTTGAATTTCACGAAGGCGAGACCGAGCTGGGTGAAGCCTATTTTACTTTGTTCAATCTCGGCAAAGATATAAACCTGACTTTGGGTAAATTCAGGCAGCAGTTTGGCGTTGTGAACCGCTGGCACAAACACGGCCTGGACCAGGTTGATTTCCCGCTGCCACTTCGTGAAATTTTTGGCGATGATGGTTTGAACCAAACCGGTATCTCGCTGGATTGGCTTATGCCGCCTTTGGGTGAGTCGTCACAGCAATTAACGTTCCAGGTAACAGATGGCTCGAATCAGCGTTTATTTGGCGGAAACACATCCAACTGGCTCAGTTTACTCACTCACTATAAAAACTATCGTGACCTTTCAAAAGATACGTATATGGAATTCGGTTTTTCAAGTCTTGTAGGCTGGAATGACGAATGGGAAGTCGGAAGTATTACTACTACAGATGATAGCCGAAAAACAACAACTGTACTTGGTGCTGATTTTACTGTTCTCTGGGAGCCGACCGAAAAAATGCGCTATCGAAACATTGAATGGAGAAGCGAAGCATACTGGTTAAATAAAGATATTCTTGCGCCAGACGGCTCCGGCTCAGATACTCTCAGGGCATGGGGACTTTACAGCTATCTGCAGTC
>CAYSHS010000428.1:0-3082 GCA_964430845.1 uncultured Pirellulales bacterium
GAAAGCGGTCTGGGAATTTATATATTGATCTTTCGCGGTGAGAATTTTTTGTGCTTCTTCGATTCCCGCAAAAGCGATTTTTGTATTCTCATACAATTTTACTCCTGATTCCAGCTCTTCTGCTTTTTCCTGCTGCAGCCTGTTCGAGATAATGTCGGGATTATTATAATAAGCAGTTTCGTCTTCGTTTTTTCCCGTACAAAAATCTAAAAGAAACAAAGTAATAGAAACAGCCGTAAGACCAAACGCCAGATATTTTATCTGCTTTTTCATAGTTTTCCCCTTTTTTGAGATTCTTTCATTATATTGAATATTTTAATTTATTCTTCATTTTGTATCTGGCTCAGTTGCATTCCAAATCTGTCGAGCTTTTTCTGGCCTTCATCGTACTGGGCATAGGCGTTGCGAAGGTGCTTTCCAAGAATGTCCCATATGCCGCCAAAGTCGGAGAAAGATGTATTGAGTTTTTTCAGGTTCTGCCTGATTTCCGCCGCCTGTTTTTCTATCTGCAAGCCATGAAGTCCCATCGCTACCGTCATCAAATATGTATATAAAAGGTTTGGCGAAACCGGGATAACCTTTTTCTCGAAGCAATATTGTAAAATATCCTGCGTTTCGCCAACATACTGAATTATTGTTTCATAATAAATATTTTCGGCTGGAATATACATTATAGCAAAATCCAGCGTTCCCTCGGCTGGTCTTATATAACTATCCGAGATTTTATCGATATGGCTCATGCAATCTTTCATAAATTGCTTTCGAGCTTTTGTTTTTTCCTCTTCGTTCTCTGCTTTAACAATTCTCTCGAAGCTCGGCAGGGGAAATTTCGCATCGACCGGGACCGAAAAAGACGGAAGCTGTACTAAAGCATCGACTGTTTTGCCATCCTTGAAAGCATATTGAAGTGAAAAACTGTCTTTGGGCAGAATTTGAGAAAGAAGGTTTTCAAGCGACCATTCTCCCATCGAGCCTCGCAGTTTTGGAGAGCTTAAAATATCCTGCAATCTCCTGACTTCGGAACCAATCTGCATCATTTGTTTATTAGTGCCCTGCAATTCACCTATTTGCTTGTTCAGGCGATCCAGCACTTCCTGGCTTGCCTGCATCCCCCGGCTGATGTTGCTTTGGCCATCCATAACGGATTTTTGCAGCTTGTCCTTCGTATCTTCCTGGGCTGTTTTCAATGACTCCAAGTGTTGCTGGAGCATACTAATTGAAGCCTGATTAACAGCCATATTTCGGGAATTAGCGGAAATGGAAGTGATAAGCCAAACCAGCAGTCCCAATACAACCAGTATCAACACAATAATTACGACAATTAAAATAGTCTCCATCTCAATACCTTAAAAAAACAACACTAATTATAGAAACCTGACACTTGTTCGTCAAAGTCATTAATCATGAAATGAACCACATTACAAAAATATTGATATAATAATCGAATTCCTGTATTCTTCGGAGTTTTAAATAACAAGAATTTACGATTTTAAGGATTTTTATGACAAAAGATATAAAGGCAATTATTTTCGACTGGGGCGGGGTACTGATTGACGATCCTGGGCCGGGATTGATGCAATATTGTGCCCATAAATTAGGTGTAACAATTGACGAATTTACAAATACTTTTAATAAATTCCTCGGGGCTTTTCAAACGAACTCTGTTAGCGAAGATAAATTCTGGGAATTGATGAGCAGGGATTTGAATATAAAAAAACCATTCGAGGTTTCGCTATGGAAGGATGCATTTAAAGCTGTTTATAAGCCGAAAGATGAAATGTTTAAGTTGGTTAATTCGCTCCTGAGAAGAGACTATAAAACAGCTATTCTTTCCAACACAGAAATGCCGGCGATGGACTTTTTTATCGAGCAAAGGTATAATTGCTTCGATATTCATGTTTTTTCATGTATAGAAGGAATAACGAAGCCTCACAAAAAAATTTATGAAAATACTATAGAAAAAATAGGCTGCGAGCCTGAACAAGCCGTATTTATAGATGATAAACAGCAAATGATAGATGGTGCTAAAAAAGCCGGTTTGAATACGATTCTGTTTGAAAGTATCAGTCAGGTGAAAAAAGAACTCATAAAATTCGGATTGAATTTATAAGAAAATAGAATAACACTATTTGTAATTCCTGAGCAGGCAGAAATCTCCGCCAGAACCAATTTGGCGGATTGCTATAGATAAATAGATACCCACCTTCGCGGGTATGACATGGGACTGGATATATAAGAAAGGAACATAATGATACTTTTAGAAGCAATAAAAAGCAACAAAATTTTTCTTCTCGATGGTGCGACGGGGACTGAGCTTGCAAAACACGGCCTTATGGGCAAAGCAGACGTAAATCTTGTGAATCCTGATATCGTTCTTGAAGTACAGCGGGAATATGTCAAATGCGGCTGCGATGCGATTCTTTCCAATACTTGCACGATGAACAGGATATACATCGAGACGCACAATATAAATGTTGCAATACGCCAGATAAATAAAGCAGGTGTCGAAATAGCCAGGGAAGCTATCGGGCACGATAAATTCGTGCTGGGAGATTTAAGCTCGACCGGACAACTGCTCGAACCTTATGGTACTTACAAAGAATCGCAGTTTTACGATGCATACAAAGAGCAGGCTGAGATTCTTGCTAAAGCCGGAGCTGATGGCTTTATAATCGAGACAATATTCGACCTGAGAGAAGCAATCTGCGCCCTTAAAGCATGCAAAGACAATTATTCTCTGCCTGTTATAGTAACGATTGTCTATAAAACCGAACAGCAGGGTGGTCGAACAATAATGGGAGACGCGGCTCAGCAATGCGCTAAAAGTTTAACTGAAAATGGCGCCGATGCGATAGGCGCCAATTGCGGCAGCTTATCGCCGCACCAGACTGCTCAGGTAATCGCTGAGCTTCACAAAGCAACTTCGCTGCCTCTTGTTGCAAAACCTAATGCGGGTATCCCAAAGCTCGAAGGTGAGCAAACGATTTTTGACATAACTCCGGAGATTTTCGTAGAGGGAATTCAGGAGTGTATAGACGCAGGAGCGACTGTTGTAGGAGGCTGCTGCGGCACAACACCGGAT
>CAYSHS010000429.1:0-3070 GCA_964430845.1 uncultured Pirellulales bacterium
GCTTCCCTACGAGATAGATACTTCCGAGGCGATACTTCACTGCTGGCAAAGCGGGAAAACGGTCGCTGTACCGAAAATTTCATGGGAGCAAAGGCACATGATCCCTGTCCAGATTAATTCCCTGGATACAGGTTTTTCCACGGGAGCTTCAGGCCTTCGCAATCCGATTGCAGGTGTGCCGGTCCCGTTCGAGGAGATTGATTTGGTAGTTACCCCTGCTTTGGGATTCGACAGGAAAGGCAACAGGCTCGGCAGGGGAGGCTCATACTACGACAGGTTTTTTGCAAATGACAAGCTGAGAGCTTACAAGTGCGGCTTCGCTTATGCAGAGCAGGTTATTGACTCTATACCGGTAACTGAACATGACAAGCCGGTTGATTCTTTAGTGACAGACAATGGAGTGATGTTTTTTAATCATTAGAAAGGAGTTTCAAATGGCTCGTATTTTACGTTCACGCGGCCCCCGGAGAAACAGGAATAGAACATATACTATCGTATCCCTGGTTATTGTTGTTGTTATTATTGCTTATATTTATATACCTTTTGGGTCAAATCAATCCGATCCGAACAGTACCGGGTTAATAACGAATTCCAATGATATTACAGTTCACTCCGATGCTGGAACAGCTTCGGAGTCGAATGACAATTCTGATACAACTGATACTGATGATGCATCTCTGCGAAGTACATCTCCCGGCTGGACAAGTCCTTTGACTGGCGATACTGCACGTACCTTAGAGGGACAGGCAAGTACCCCGCAGCCGGAAAGGACAAGTGAAAACGACAGGGCTTTACAGCCGACAGGTGTCGGAGCAATTACGACAACAATACAGCAGCCTGACCGGCAGAACAGCTCGGAGGCAGAGAAATTGATTGCTGATGCAACAGAGCTGCTTCGTGGAGGTTCGGGCAGTATTATCTCCGCACGTGATAAGCTAAATGATGCACTTCGCAGCAGAACAATAAGTGCCCAGCAAACCAGGTTTGTAAAAGACAAGCTATCGAGCCTTGCTGACGACTGGCTGTTCAACAGGGTAGCTTTGCCTGGCGATACACTTTGCGTCCATTACAAAGTCCAGCCTAACGACCAGCTCAGGATTATTGGCGACAAGCATAAAGTGCCTTACGAATTTCTTATGGAAATTAACAAAATCTCTGATGCAAGGCTGCTTCAGGCCGGACAGACAATAAAAGTCATCAACGGCCCGTTCCACGCGAAAGTATATCGCTCGAGCTTTACAATGGATGTTTATCTGCAAAATACTTACGTTCGCACGTTTAAGGTTGGCCTGGGTGTTGCAGGCTCGGAAACTCCAACGGGATTATGGCGTGTCGCAGCGGGAGGCAAGCTTGTCGAGCCTGAATGGACAGACCCGAGCGGTCATACATATTATCCGAGCGACCCTGATTATCCGCTCGGCTCAAGATGGATTGCCCTGGATGGACTGGAAGGAAATGCCAAAGGCAGGGAAGGTTTCGCGATACACGGCACACACAAACCCGAGCAGCTTGGCACTGCAAGCTCGCAGGGCTGCATCCGCCTGGAAAACGGAAATGCCATCTTAGTCTATAACATGCTCATCCCGATATATTCGACTGTCGAAGTTTTGGACTAAAAAGTACCTAAAGTTGAAATTTAAACCTCAGTATTCGTTTGCGCAGCCCGGTGCAGAAAAAATCTGATGAGTCGGACAAGTCAGACGTATCCGACCTGCTTAGAACCACCTGTTTTAAGTTTCCTATTCGCACCTAATTTCTCTCTTTTTTAAAAACATAATTTTTTAAATTTTTTTATTGACGCCTGACTACGTGTGTAGTATATTGTGACTACATGCGTAGTTAATTAGGAGTTTATTTATGACAAAACAGCAAAAGGAACTTGGAGAGCTGGAATTGGATGTTTTGAAGGCTATATGGGAAAATCAGCCGTGCACGGTACAGGAAGTCGCAAAAATTCTTCATAAAAAGCGAGGATGCGCAAGAACGACAATCCTGACTGTAATGCAGAGACTTCACATGAAGAAATTTCTGAAACGCCAAAAAAACGACGGCGTGTTTCAATATTCGACGACTGAAGGGCGCACTAAGGTAATGTCAAGACTGATAGGGCAGTTTCTTGATAAGGTACTGGATGGCTCGGCTCTGCCTTTTGTAACATACCTGAGCGATACCAAAGATTTAACAAAAGAACAGGCGGACACTTTGCGCGCGATAGCGGAAAAACTGGAGAAAAAATGAACACTGTAATTGAAATAGTAAATACAATGGCTGGTCTTTGGGCTGGTCAGATGTGGACGATAATCTGGCAAAGTAGTGTACTGACCGGATTTGTTGTTATTGTGACTTTATTATTCAGGCGTCTTTCTGCGGCTGTAAAATTCTGGCTATGGATGCTTGTGCCGCTCAGGCTTCTTGTAATGCCTTTAATAACAATCAGCCTGCCTTTATTGCCTGCAATAACTTCATCGCAAATAGAGCATGTAGAAACTGCAACGGCTATCGTGGAAGCAGCAGCATTTGATTACTCACCTGCTGGGATGGAAAACTTTGAACTTTCTGATGAGAATTTTAATTTTCCAACAATTCAGACTCAGCCTGTAGAAATATTGGAACAGAAAGCAGAGCCGGATGTAATTCGCATTAAGCCAAATTTCTTGTTTTTCCTGATGCTCGCATGGCTTGCCGGCGTTGGATTTTGGACTGTGCGTTTATTCTGGTCCTGGCGAAAGATAAGGCGTATTGTTCATAACGCTCTTAAGGCAGAGCAGAAGCGTGTAATCGAGCAAATCTCTAAAGCGGCTGCAATAGTAGGATTAAAAGATGCCCCGGAAATCTTAGTAACACGTGAGAAAATTTCGCCGTTCCTGTACGGAGTATTGCGGCCTGTGCTTATTGTCCCTTCGGGTTTTGTAAATAATGTAAGCCATGAAGGACTTCTGGCGGTTTTTTCACACGAGTTTGCACATTTGCGAAGAAAAGACACTCTCGTAGGATGGATTCTGGCGATTTGCGAAGCGTTTTATTTCTTCCATCCTGTTTTACATTTCGCGAAAAGGCGAATTTTATTCGA
>CAYSHS010000430.1:0-3062 GCA_964430845.1 uncultured Pirellulales bacterium
TATTATCCAGATGGGATATATGGACCGGTCGGAAGCAAACGGATGATGTTTTCGGCTGGATTACAGGATGACAGTTTTGACTTGCCCGGAACGCCAGGAACAGCTCAGGGAGCCTTGAACCTCAATGATACCGGTAAGAAACTGTTTGTAAATGCTGTTCGTTATATGACAGATTCACTGGATTGTGCGGCTCATCCTGAACCATCTCATAAATCAGCGATAACTGCTGCTCCTGCTTCTTTTTTAAGCTGGATGCCTGGAGTAGATGCCAATACGCATGATGTGTATTTCGGAACAGATTTTAACGATGTTAATTCAGCCGATAGGAATAATCCACTCGATGTCCTGGTAAATCAGGCTCAGGATGTAAATACCTTCAATCCGGCTGGTTTGCTTGACCTCAATCAGACCTATTACTGGCGAATTGACGAGGTTAATACCATCCTGAATCCTTCTATTATCGAAGGCGATGTATGGAGTTTTTCCACGCTTGACTACCTTATTGTAGATGATTTTGAGAGCTATAAAAACAGCTCTCCGGATAAGGTCTCTCAAACATGGATTGATGGTCAGGGTTTTTTAGCAGATGATTTCTTTCCACAGGGAAATCCGGGTAACGGCACAGGTGCTATTGTTGGCTATGCTCCGGAAACTGGTAATATTATGGAAACTGCTATTATTAACAGTGGTAAGCAGAGCATGCCGATATTTTATGACAATACAGGTACTACTACAAATGTCTCTGTAGTTACACGAACATTCGATGAGATACAGGACTGGACTGCTTGCAGTGTAAAAACACTGGTACTCTTCTTCTGCGGCACCCCAGGCAATACAGGTCAGCTATACGTAAAAATCAACAGTAGTAAGTTCATTTACAATGCCGACAGCGAGGCTATTGCCCGACCTTTATGGACTCAATGGAATATAGACTTGGCACCAATAGCGGCAAACAGGGGAGGTCTTAAAATAAGAACCTTTACAGTTGGAATAGAAGATGGTAATTCAGGTGTTCTTTATTTTGATGATTTTCGCTTGTATCGTGATGCTCCTGTGCCTACCGATAAGATAATTCAACTTGATGAGGAATTCGGCGACCACCAGGTAGTCCAGCGTGCTATCGGTACTACCGAGGGAATAGTGAATATCTCCGGCACATTCGACCACAGCGATGTTAATCGTGTAGAAGCTCAGGTTGTAGATTTCACAACTGGTGATTCAATTGTTCCATGGCAGGAAATACCGATTGAGACGACAAATAGTCACTTCTCCGGCACAATCACAGTTCCGCAGGGGTATTGGTATCGTCTTATTGTGCGTGCATTAAATAGCACTAATGTTGAGGTCGCCCGAACAAGCGGAGCCAATCCATGGGGTGTGGGTATTAACATCCTTTGCATTGGCCAGTCGAATATGGTCGGAAATGGCAATATCCATACATACCATAGTCTGGACCATGATATGGCGGGTCTTTATAGTAATGACAGGAAATGGGAAAAATTCGCTGATCCTTATGACATCGGCGGACTCATTATAGACATCGACCACGATGATTGGATAGGCGTTTCCATGATTCCATACCTGCTGAACTCTCTTGCCAAGAGCCTGCCTGGTATCCCCATCGGGATAATACCAGCAGCTAAGGGTTCGAGTCCGCTCCACGGTACAGAAAATATGTGCTGGCTGACCCGTGACGAAGAAAATCATTTTAATTCGAGCAATCTCTATGGTAATTCGATAGCAAAGGCACAAACGGTCGGAGGTATCGAGCTGATCATAATGCACCAGGGAGAAACCGATGCGACCAATGCCGTCTCAACAGAGCAGTACGTAGCAGATTTTAAGACTTTTCTTGCTCATTACCGCGAAGATTTATATTCGTCAGTACCTTTATTTTTCTGCCAGTTGGCCCGCTCATTTACCTCCATTACCGACAAGAAGCGCACCGACACAACCATGCAGGCGATTCGAGCTGCGCAATTACTGTCTGATGATCCGAACAATAGTTTATATCTGGCTGCGTTGTGTATTGATGTACCAGTAGTGTCCGGCGATGACCATTATACTCAAGCCGCCTATGATACGATTGGTGCGCGTATCGGAAACTGTATTGCTTATTATTACGGCAAATCGGATTTCTATCGCGGGCCGGCGATTGTATCAGCAAAACCAAGCGTGGATAGAACTTACATTGAAGTGTCAATTTCCCACAGGGGCGGAAATGACCTGACTCCGCAAAACGGTATTACAGGATTTGATGTTCTTGGCTCAACCGGTGCCACACTATCTATATCATCAGTAGTGAAAATTGATTCGGAGAAATTGAAGATAAATTTGAGTGCTGCCGCACCTTCAGGACCGATTAGTATAAGGTATCTCTATGGCAAAAGCCCGAACATAACAGGTGCTGTTCACGATAACTCCTCACTGCAGCTTCCTTTGGAGCCGACTGCCGTACCCATTGTGGTGTCCGAACAATAATGCGTACAGTTTGGGCATTAGGCTGGTAAAACAACATTGCATAGTATAAAAGTTTGAAAAAGTTCAAGAGAAACCAGAAACGGAAAAGATTCATATAGAATCCGTTAACTGTTTGTGTAACATTTTTGCTTTGGAAATAGGATAATATGCACATAAATAGAAATATTTTAATTATTTTATTGTTTACCTGCGGCTTGCAAATTTGCAGGGCTGAGCTTGTAATGAGCTATGATAAACCCGCTGAGAACTGGGAGTCACAGGCTCTGCCTATAGGTAATGGGCGGATGGGTGCGATGCTGTTCGGAAGTCTGCCGCGAGATCGGGTTCAGTTCAACGAGATTAGTCTCTGGACAGGTAATGAAGATGTCATGGGCGCATACCAGGCATTTGGAAATCTTTATATAAATCTAAAAGGTCATGATTTTAGCAGTGTAACTGATTATAAACGCGAACTTGATTTGAGAGAAGGAATTGCGCGAGTAAGCTATATAAAAGATGGTGTTTCTTATAAGCGAGAATATTTTTCCAGTCATCCAGACCAGGTTATCGTCATACATTTAAGTGCTGATAAACCTGCATCA
>CAYSHS010000431.1:0-1166 GCA_964430845.1 uncultured Pirellulales bacterium
GGATGCTTTTTTTTAGTAAGTATATTGTTTCGGCAGCCGGGATTATTCTGATATTCCTCATCAGCGGGCTTTTGATGGAATTTATGTCTCGCGGAAGAGAGGCACAGATGCTGTTTCTTTACAGAACCAATTCACATTGCGGAATAGCAGCACTTGTTCTTTTTACCTGGTTTTGCGCTTTCGGCTGTCAGAGCAGGAGTGAGGCCGGCTCGCTTGTTGTTATGTTCGGAGTATTTATCGGCTGGGGGATTATTCTTCTATGGTCGGGTACGGGTGAAGTAACCTGGGCTGAACGTTTTGTGCCGTATTCACTTATGCTTACGAGAATCGGTAAAATAGGGATTGCGTGGACATTTCTTTCGCAAATTTTGGCTTGCGCAGCAGTGCTCGGTATTGCCTGTTACAGATATGTTAGTATCAGGAGGTATCTATGAGGGTATCGGGGATTATCCATCAGCAGATCTGCCAGCTCAAATGGCACCTTCTTGCTTGCCTGGGACTGATAATGGTTCTACCGATAGAGGAAGCTATAGTCAATCTTAGGGCGGGTGATCACAATTTCACCATCGGCACGACATCTCTTGTAGTTTTTTTCGGCCCTTTTCTTGCCGGCCTTATCGCTTGCGCAAATGTACAGGGGGATTTAGACGAGAAGCGATACATTTTCTGGCGGTCAAAACCTGCCAATGTAAAACTTCTCATTACTATAAAATTTTTCACTGGCTTGATTGCCTCTTTGTTGATTATAGCCTGCCCGGTGATTTTCGCAATTTTATGCAAAATCATCTGGGACAGTGAAGGCATCGATTTTTTTACACCACTGCCCATCCTGATATCAATTATGTCTTACAGCCTTTGTTTCGCATGTAACGTGCTTGTACGCAAGACCGCACGTGCGTGGCTAATCGGGATGATGATGACTGGATTTTTATTAGTACTTCCGTTCATGCTGCCTCTGGATTTAAAGGATTATATGAACGATGTGATGTTTTTGATGTTTGGCTTTTTCATGAAAATTATTCTTATTGCATCTGCGGGGGCATTCATATTCGCGCTTTTTGCGGCAAAGCACGACTGGCATTTGAGGACAAATCTGAAAGGCCTGCTATGGGTGGGAGCAGGACTGGTATTTGTATTAATGATGCTTTTCAGCAGTCAGGTTGCAA
>CAYSHS010000431.1:1176-3027 GCA_964430845.1 uncultured Pirellulales bacterium
AAATATAAAAGTATTGGATGAAAAGGAAATCGAAGACTCCCCGTGGCGTGATACACTGGATTACGCTGGAAGCCAAATAATATTTCACGAGGATAGTGGAGATAGTTATATTGACGCTGGCGAAAAAAGCATTTCTTTACAAAAGATAGGATCAGGCAATGTTAGGGCATATCCCTATGGTAATCTTGGCACAGATTCAGCAGGTCGTAGAATCCACTATGGCCCGACGGAGGCGGGTTATCATGAAAGGATTTATCCCCAGTATGGTAAACTATTATATAAGAATACCGGAAATGAGATATTCTTCTTTAGTATTCATGCTTATTATCGTAGAGAAGGAAGTGGTTCCTCCCGGAAGAGGTTCTATGAAAAAGTTTATCTGAGAAGCTATAAGCATACCGGGAATAACTGGATGCCTGTCTGTGAACTCGATATATCAGACTGTCTTACAGATAGAATTAATAATATTATTCGTGTTACAATGCGGCTTATAGATAACAGGTTAACTGCCTGTGTGAACGATAGCATTATCGTGGTGGATGTGACTGATCCCGGAGAATTAAAGATTATTGACAAGCAACTCGATAAACTCAAGAAATACGGGCCATATAGCTCTAAGCCATCTAAGAACCATAAGAAAGAATTCGCTATTCCTCTTGTTCCGATTGAAGGAATCGAGCTTGAAGAAAGAATAAAACTCAGTATCGATCTGAATTATCAGTTCCACTATGGCAGAAACAACTTTTATGAATCTTCGATAGTTGATGTTCATGATGGCAAGTTTGCATTCTTTTTTGTAGATTACGATGACGTTGCCCGTTTCGATGTGATCCGTTGGAATGATGAGAAGGTCTATTGCAAGTACAGTAACTCAAGACCTTTTACGATTCTGGAAAGCGTGACCAAGGCGGATAGTTTTTATGATGACAATTTTGTGAAAAACGGAAAATTGTATTGTTACGATGATCACACATTAATGGTTTTCGATGTTCGTTCAAATCGCAGGATACGGAAGCTAGGGCACTTTGTGCGTATGTCTTATAATATTTATGATATGGCGGTATTGGAAGACGGAAATATATTATTATGCACACGACAGGATTACGATTTAGTTAAAAAGCATCCCAAAAAACCAAAATATTATCTGTATCTTTTGAAGGATCCTGGGTAGAGGATAAGAAAATGCAAAGGAACATAAAATGACAGAGTCGGCTATTACAATTGAAGGCCTACATTTTTCTTACGGCAAAAAAAAGGTGCTCAAAGGCGTTGATCTTGAAGTGCCGAAAGGTTCGATATTCGGCTTCTTAGGCAGGAACGGCACAGGCAAGACGACGACGATAAAGACACTGCTCGGGCTGCAAAAGCCCCACTCCGGCAGGTGCATTATAGGCGGGCTCGACAGCGTTACGGAAACACTTGAGGTGCGGAGAAGAATCGGCTTTATGGCTGAGGACCAGCAGATGTACGGCTGGATGAAGGTCAGTCGTATTATCAAGTGGGTGGCGGGATTTTACACAGGCTGGGATTATAAGTTCGCAGATGAGCTTGCCGATATGCTCGGACTGCCGAAGAACACTAAGGTAAAGGCGCTTTCCAAGGGGCAGAATTCAAGTCTTGCTTTGCTTTTGGCGCTGGGGCACAGGCCTGATATTGTCATTCTGGATGACCCGACACTCGGGCTTGATCCAATAGCAAGAAAGGATTTCCTGCGGCATGTAATAGATCTATTGCAAAGTAACGGCGTTACGGTTTTCTTCTCAAGTCACCTGCTTTATGAAATTGAACCGGTGGCAGACCATATCGCTATTCTTGATAAGGGTGTCATCATAAAAGCATCCAGGACGGAAC
>CAYSHS010000432.1:0-3021 GCA_964430845.1 uncultured Pirellulales bacterium
AATGAGAAAGACATGCAAAGCATTAGATCCTTTTAATATCAGTAGTTCAAGCCAATACAGGCACTACGTCCAAAAAAAGACTTGTGAAATTGCGGACGACATCCTAAGGCCGGGGGGAGTTCTCCAAGTTGTCAATCGAGGTTTGGTGCCAGATACTGATGAGATCATGAATAATGTTATCGATGTTCACAAGGAAATAGCGTCAGAAACTTCGCTATGTGTCTCGGATTTTACATATAGAGAATATGTGGAACCAAAAGCTCGTGGCATCAGAATGACCCGTGATCCATTGGCAGAGGAACTGCTACCCGACGATGGAAGGCGAGCCATGACTTCGACAATCTTGAAAAAAACAAAATAGAACTATACAGGTAAGGATTAATTTATTGAATCTTCTTAATCTGGCTAATTCATTTTCCATTTTCTCGATTTTTTGTTCAGTTGTCATAATTTTCTCCTCTACTTTTAATTCTGAATAGAAATTTGAAAGAATATCTGTCATTTTGACCTGTCCTTTTTCGGTTCAGCACAAGTAAATTGGCGGTTAATTACGCCGCTTTCAAGATATATTATATTTACTTGAGCTATTATCTCATTTAGTGATTTTTTGTCAAACGCTTGTTTTTGGGAAATCAAACGGAGTCTAATACAAATTTTGATTTCGGAAATGACCAGCCTTCGTTACCAACTTCGGCCTGGCAGGCCTGGCTTCGCTGAAGCTACGCCATGGAAAGTATTTTTATTAGTGTTAATTCGACTTCGGCGAGCTCAGTCGAGTCGTGGTTTTAATTTACTTGCTTAAATGGATTCCCGCTTTCGCGAGAATGACCAGGCTTCGTTTTTGACTACGCCTTGGCAGGCAAAATTAAATGAGAAAAATCAGTGTAAATCCCGTACTACTATCCGTAAACTTTTTGTCCCTTTGGGCTCATCCCAAAGGGACTGCGGAGAATGGATCAGTGGTTAAAAAATATTTCTTTGCGGCTCTGCGACTCTGCGCCTCTGCGTGAAAATAATTTATGTAGATTCCGCGCTATTATAAGCGGGAAATGGAAATGTACCCGGATTGAAAACCGGAAAGCTTACATCTCGCTTACGACGGTTCTCTGCGACCTTCTCATTCTGCGGCGGTTCTTTTCCGAAGGCTTCTCATAATAAGCTACACGCTTCATATCCCTGATCAGACCTTCCTTCTCACATAGCTTTTTGAAACGCCTGATCATTTGCTGAACTGATTCACCTGTACGCGATTTAACTTTCAACATATATTAAGAATCCTTCGTTTACTCCTTTTATCAAGAGCCGATATATAAATTACCTATTATTTATTAATTCGTCAAAAAACGACAAGTTTATAAGTATAATACTAAACATATTATTTTACAAGGTAAAAAAATATTCTATAATATTTTTTTTAATAAAAGCCGCTATTTCGTCCTATAATAGTGGTCTAAACCTATAATAAGCTCATTTTTTTATATAAAAATGGGCTTTTTCGAGTAATTTGTCATAATTTAATGGTATGAAAATGCAATTTTGGAGGTATTTTTTCATTGGAAAATATGCGTCAGACGCTGAAAGTAAAAAAAGAACGCGCCATTTTAGTAGCCGCAACATTGGGTAATATTGCCAGGAACGACCTGGCAGAGCTTACAGCTTTGGCTGAAACAGCAGGAGCGGTCGTTGTGGACAGATTCCAGCAAAAAATCCGTAAAATCAATCCTTCCACTTATATAGGCAAGGGCAAGGCAGAACAGCTTCAAAGCCGCGTTAAGCGTTTTAAGGCTGAAGTAATTATTTTCGATAACGACCTTTCTCCCGGTCAGATTCGCGAGCTTGAGGAAATTACCGAGGCAAAGGTAATCGACCGCAGCGAATTGATTCTTGACATATTCGCCACCAGGGCAAAAACCAGGCAGGCAATGCTCCAGGTCGAGCTTGCCCAATTGGAATACACGTATCCGAGATTGACCCGTATGTGGTCACATTTGGATACTGTAGCCGGTGCAGGAGGCGCTACCGCCGCAGGCGCAGTGGGAGCTATTGGAACGAGGGGAACTGGTGAAAAACAGCTTGAAATCGATCGCAGGCTTGTGGGCAAACGTATTACTGAATTAAAACGCGAGCTTGAAAATATTGATAAGCGCAGAGTCCGAGAGATTGAAACGAGGAAGGGATTGTTCAAAATTTGTCTTATCGGTTACACAAACGCCGGCAAAAGCACGCTCCTGAACACGCTCACTAACGCAGATGTTCTTGTCGAAGACAGGCTTTTTGCAACGCTCGATACACGAACAAGAAGATGGATGCCGACAAAAGCAGTAGAGGTACTCATCAGCGATACTGTGGGTTTCGTGAAAAATTTGCCGCACCAGTTAGTTGCTTCGTTCAAAGCAACGCTCGAAGAAGCCGTCAACGCGGATTTGCTGCTGCATATTATAGACGTATCGAATCCTGATGTAACGTCGCAGATCGAATCTGTAAAGAGTGTTCTGGAAGAAATCGATTGCGACAAAAAACCGGTTCTGGAAGTTTTCAACAAAATCGATGCTGTAAGAAAAATCAGCGATTTCGATATGCTGAAAACAATTTATCCCGATGCGATATGTATTTCAGCTAAAACAGGATTAGGTCTGGACAGCTTGAGTGAAGCTGTAATTGCGAAATACAAAGGCAGTGAAATTCTAATTCGAGTAACTTATACTCACACGAACGGCAAGGTCACAAACTTCCTCAGATCACAAGGTAATATTTTGGATACGCATTACAATGATAACATAGTTTTAGTCGAAGCTAAGCTCGGCAGAAACCAGCTCCCCGAGCTTTACCACCTCCATCCCGAAAACGTGGAAGTTATTGACTAGATATAAAATACATTGTAACTACTTGTTCTATAAGGGCTTACAAAACTACTATATATAAAACAAAGCATAAAACATTTAAGATGCTACTAAAAATTGGCTTTGTTTTTCATTCTGTCTCCTGTCTTCTGTATTCTGTATTCTATTTCAATAATTGGCT
>CAYSHS010000433.1:0-2999 GCA_964430845.1 uncultured Pirellulales bacterium
GAGAGCACGCCAGGCGAAAAATTTATTATGATATGCCAGCTCGCCACGGGAGACAATGAATATGAAAAACTGGCTGCTCGAGCCGGGCAGGTAAAAAATCTTGAATTTATCGAGCGAGTCCCTTTTAGTGAAATTGACGGTTTCTTCCAGCGGGCCAAAGTATTTGTCAATACTTCCGATACTGAAGGTTTTCCCAACACTTTCATTCAGGCCTGCAAAAGCGGCACCCCGATTTTGTCACTCAATGTCAATCCTGACGGTTTCCTGGACTCGTATAAATGCGGACTTTGCGCTCGTGGTGACTGGCAGAAGCTCAAAAATATGCTTGCAGAGCTTCTTGCGCCCGATGCCCTTGAATACGGCAAAAATGCACAAAAGTATGCAGAGGAAAATCACGATATAACAAAGATTATTATGCTTTATAAAAAAATATTTTACGACCTGGTTTGACTGGAGTTTAACAAAAAACGTATCGCGGGCATCTTGCCCGCGAATGCATGGGCAGGATGCCCATGCTACAAAAAGACTTCAATTTTGCAGAATTCATTTGGATGCAGATTACAGGAGATAATTAAATGTGTGGAATTGTGGGTTTTAACTGGCAAGACAATCACCGGATACGGCTTCTTGCCTCCATGCTCAATCATCGAGGGCCTGAGCAGGAAGGCTTCCACGTCGCTGACGGCGTCTCCGTCGGCCACAAGCGTCTTCGTATTATCGACCTGTCCGAGCAGGGAAGGCAGCCCATATACAATGAGGATAAAACAATCTGCGTTACTTTCAATGGTGAAATTTTTAACTTCGAGCAGATAAAAAACGAGCTCGAAAAATCCGGCCATCGTTTTGCGTCTCATACCGATACTGAAGTGCTTGTGCATGGCTACGAACAATGGGGCGCCGGTCTTCCGGGAAAATTAAACGGCCAGTTCGCTTTCTGTATCTTCGACAAAAAAAATAATCTTTTCTTTCTTGCACGCGACAGGTTCGGCATAAAGCCGCTATATTATTATGATAAAGACGGCAGATTCATATTCGGCTCCGAATTGAAAGTTTTCTTAAAAAGTGATATTAAAAAAACTATTGATAAAAATGCGCTCGAGTATTACCTGTTCTTCTGCAACACACCTTCGAGGCAATCCATCATCGAGAATGTCCGGAAGCTGCCTCCCGCCCATTATCTTATATACGACTTAAAGGCCAGAAAAATACAAAAGAGCGAGTCATACTGGTCTATCTCCTTCGATGACCAGCTCGACTGCGGCCAGGAAGAGCTGAAACGCCTCATTCTCGAACGCATCGAAAAATCCGTTCAGATGCAGCTTATCTCCGATGTCCCGTTGGGCGCTTTCCTTTCAGGCGGTGTCGATAGCTCCATCATTGTTTCGATTATGCGCAAGTATGTAAAAGAGCTGAATACCTTTTCAATTCGCTTCGACCGACCTATATACAATGAATCCCACTATGCGAAAATCGTTTCAGATAAATTCGATACTATTCACCACGAGATTGAGTTTAACGCTGAGAACGTCAGAGAATTGATGGGAGAATTGCCGTACTATTATGATGAGCCGTTCGGCGACCCGTCAATGGTTCCGACATCTCTTGTCTGCCAGGTTGCGCGTCAGCATGTTACAGTCTCGCTTTCAGGCACAGGCGGCGATGAGCTCTTCGGGGGCTATCCCCGATACAACAGGTTCGGCATGGCAAAGTATGTCAATCACCTTCCTTCCGCACCGAAATATATTCTCAGGCAGGCGGCAATCGCAGCTCACCGGTTTTTTAAAATCGAGGGATTTCACAGATGGCTTACATTTTTCGGTGCGCGTCAGCCGGACTATATTATTTATCTTCAGATGTTCAATTCAATGTTCCCGGGGATGAATCAGGGCATAGAAAAACTTGCCCGATTCGATTATTACGAAAAACATTTCAGTTATGGCGATAACGCTACTAACGCGATGAATTGCGACTTGCACGAGTATTTGCCCGATGATTTGCTGGTTAAGGAAGACCGTGCGTCGATGGCTGTTACGCTCGAAGCGCGGGTGCCGCTTATAGACCATGAGCTTGCGGAATTCGCGGCACGAATCCCGTCACATTACAAAATCAGGCATGGACAAAAAAAGTATATTCTGAAAAAGTCTTACGAGGAAATCCTGCCGCACGAGATTCTATACAGACCCAAACAGGGATTTGGAATGCCATTGCAGGAATATTTGAGAGATGAGCTTAGGGATTACTGCCACAGTAAGATATTTGATTTTTACCGGTTTGATTATTATGATAAAAATGAGCTTGAGGGATTATGGAAGCGGCACCAAACCGGCCGCTCCGACTATTCCCGCCTGTTCTGGAACATTATGATGTTCAATATGTGTTTCGATAAATGGATGATATAAAAATAGCTGCGTTTACCGGCAGACTGGATGATCCTGCGTCATTTTTTCGGATGCGGCAGCATTTCCCAAAGCTCAGAGAAATGGGATTGACCATTCAGGAATTTATGCATCCATGTTATAAAGGCTGCTGGCATCGAGGTCCTTTTAAAATTGTTCCATATTTGTCTAAATTAAGCAAAAGTCATGATTCAGATATGACATGGATTACACGAACACTGGTTGTAGGCCTTGAAACAATAGAATTATTACTTAAATGCCCGAAAGTAATGGACGTTGATGACGCAATCTGGCTCAGTAAACCTCTTGGTGGTATTTCGACTCCGCATCTCGCGAAACGGATGGATGTTATCATTGCGGGAAATACATACATTGCCGACTGGTTCAGCAAATATTGCAGGCATATTCATATTGTGCCTACCGCGATTGATACAACTCGCTACACGAAAAAAAAACAGGAAACCGATGCCGATAAATTTGTAATAGGATGGACGGGGACATCATCGAATTTCTCTTACTTGAATCTTATCGAAAAAACACTTGCGCGTTTTATTGCTGATCATAAAGATGCACATTTTAAAATAATTTCGGATAAACTATGGT
>CAYSHS010000434.1:0-2978 GCA_964430845.1 uncultured Pirellulales bacterium
GATGGGAGCGATTTTCATAAAGTTCGGTCGGGCACCGACTATGTTAATAATTTTTTTCATATCATTACCTTCTGCTGCACAGGATACCTCAGATGTGTAATCCTATCAATATAATTATTTGCGAGTTTGTCTCTGTTGTAATGTTTAGTAACATATTCATAGCCGTATTTGCCAAAAGACTTGCAGATTTGTGGATTATCCGCCAGGTATTCTACGGCCTGTGCAAGCTGTTCGGCATTTTCCGGTTCGATACAAATTCCCGCATTTGACTTCTTTCATAATCATACACGCCGCTATCGATGATAACACGATGCCCCTTTAATGACAGCTCGAATGAAAAAATATCCGCGTGAGAATGACCCGGAAGATAATCGGGACCAATCATTGCTGCGTCGCATATTATGTATATTCCGTTTTTGTCCCTGAAACCATAGTACCCCGATTCTAAAAGGGCGAATGTGCCTGTATTATTTGGTACATTTATTTCATTGGCCAGCGCTCGAGGTGCATTCCATCCGGCAGCACCTGCTCCCTGATTTTATCATTTAAAAAAGCAAAATATCCCCTCGATATATCCATGCTGTTATTATCCTGCATGTATGGCGACATAAATTCCATTTTAGGTCGCCATGAACATCTGCAGGACTTGGGTTCGCATTGTTGGGAGAATTTTTGGGGTTTCTCAATAATGCGATTGAGTCTGTTCTTAATCTGGCCTGCTACCTGGCGGCTTCGCAGGTGATATACGGTTGATGAGAATTGCCTGAAGCCTGAATGACCATCGGGGCTATTTTCATAAAATTAGGCCGAGCACCGACCACATTTATTATTTTCATATAGTTCCTTTCTCATCTCTGCACCGACATGTCGTTTCTTATGGCTGTTAGTGATTATCGGTTAGCTCTTGGTAGCTGGAGAATCCGAACCCACTGTATGATCCGATTGTATCAATCCAGCCTTATAGCGACGATGTTTCTGTTGAGGTCAGCTTATACATCGACGACTTTTATGCTTCTCTGCACTTCAGTCTCACGGGATACCGGCTCGAAACCGGTATTTACAGTGGATAATAATTTGGATTTCACAGCATTCAAAACATCATCTACAGTGATCGATTCTATGCATACAGGCACTTTACATTCCGAAACTTGTCCGTGATGCACATTTATGCACGGAGAACAGTGGATTTTTTTATAAATAGCCATATTGCGTTCGCCAAAAGGTTTATACCTCTCTGGACTTTGCGGCCCAAAAAGACCTATCGTTGGTGTTCCCATCGCTGCTCCAATATGCATTGGCCCGGTATCGTTAGTAATATATATAGCAAAGAGCTCTATTAATGAAGCAAGTTGTTTAACAGAAACGTGACCAACTGAAATTATTGATGAATATTTCATAAATCTTACGATATTCCTTATTATGTCCAATTCACGCCCGCTTCCTGTAAAAACAACCTTCACATTATATTCCTGTATTAACTTATCTGCGACTTGTCCAAATCTTTCTTCGCTCCATCGCCGGGAAGTGGCTGATTCTCCTGAACCAGGGTGAATCCCAATTAAAATGTCACTTTCAATTACTCCCTGTTCTTTCAACCAATAAGAAACATACTCCTTATCCTCATTAGAAATCCATATTCTCTCCAGTTTCTTAGTCTTCTCGATAAAACCAAGTGGCAGGAGTAAATCATCAAAAGATTCCACCATATGTTTATCACCATATAAAGGAACACTATCAGTAAGCAAATAATCTCTACGTTTTTTCGGATTATTAAAACCAATTATCCTCCCAGCGCCCGTAAAATATGAAACTATAGTGACTAATTTTATATGTTGTTCATAATCAATAACTAAATCAAAACTCATTTGTAACAGTTTCCTGACAATTCTCACAAATCCCCAAACACCACTATGTTTCCCGAAAATATCATATACAATAACATTATCAATAAAAGGTTGATCAATAATAATTCCACTAGATGAAGGCGTAACCAGCACGCTTATTTTAGCATCTGGATAAGATTCTTTTAGCCTCTTTATGCTTGGTAACATTAAAACAGTATCACCAAGTCCAACCAATTTGATAATCAAAATATTATCAAACTTTTTATTTGACCATCTTCTTCTTTTAAATATGAAAACTCGTTTTGCGACATGATCAATGCAACAGATGATTTTTATCAAAAATGAGCTTATGTTGTTATTGATATATTTCAATAACTTTTTAGAATATTTTTCCGATAGTAACATATCAATTACTCCTTATTTATGAGAAAAAAAATTGATTCAAACGTTAAAAAATGGCAGTTCAGTCTTGTCAGAGATGATTTCCCAGAAAGAAATTTGTTTCAAGTTTATGTTTGGTGGGATATTCAAGGAAGGAATCATCATAAGATTTTTCTTTTTCGAGAAGAAAGAAAATAGTCACGGCGAAAGTAGGCATCAGTTGAGCTAAAGGTTTAGCCACAATGGAAGGAAACGGATAAAAGTTGCTTCCTCCAAACATTTTCAACAAGTAACCATTTGGATAACATGACTTAAAAAAACATAAGAGATCAGGCTTTGTAAATCCGCGAATATGTGCAGAATTAGTTTTAATACAAGCCGGCTGCCGACCCATAAAAATCAATATCCTGTTATGTAATGAAGCAAGGTTAGGTACGCCAACAATTAGTTTACCACCTATTTTTAATATTCTGCTTGTTTCATGGAGAATCCAAAATAATTCCTTCGCATGTTCAAGTACCTGATTAATAATAACCAAATCTACAGACTCATTATTAAAAGGTAACGGAGTTGTTTCAATATTTATCGAAAAACTCTTTATATCCATTTTATGCAACAATTGAATATTTGTTGGTTCATTCTCGATTGCATGGAGTTCGGCACCAGGGCTGATTTTTCTCGCCAAATCCAGGTCGTTACCTTTTCCTGCACCGACATCAACAACGGACTGAAAAGGTTTGGAATATTCCAGAA
>CAYSHS010000435.1:0-2956 GCA_964430845.1 uncultured Pirellulales bacterium
TTCTTATAATTTAGTTGAAGATAGAAATTGGTTTAAGTTCCGTAAAATGTAATATTCCCGGAGAGTGGAAAAATGTTACCTGCAAGAAAACTTGTTCACATTAAAAATAAAGGCTCTATCCTTATCATATCAATGATATTTATCCTTGTATTCTCGGCATTAGCGGTCTCAATGGCTTCTATGTCCGGAAATAATGTTCAGCTTGCGTCGAACCAGCACAAAGTTGATTCTGCTTTGTCCGCAGCTCAGTCAGGTCTCGAATGCTGCAAATCCCTTTTAACAAATCTCACACTGCCTC
The DNA here is from genome assembly GCA_964430845.1 of uncultured Pirellulales bacterium. Lineage (GTDB taxonomy): Bacteria > Planctomycetota > Phycisphaerae > Sedimentisphaerales > Anaerobacaceae > JAFGPS01. The sequence continues at coordinate 299 of CAYSHS010000435.1, forward strand.
AGACAAATACAAATAATATAACCCCAGAGCAGGCAAATCAGGTTTGGAGTGATCTCTGCCAGCAGCTTCAAAGCACAGCTTTTGATGGTCATGCTGTACCTTCAGCCTCCCGTTTCAACGATTCGTATGGAAGCGGGGACGAGATATCAACTGCATCTTTGGATTATGATGATTCAAATGTCAATTTCACGCTGAGACTCTACCGGTATGACAGCGACCCTAATACAATCAAGATTCAATCGACGGGAATATGCGGAGAAACAATTCAGCATGTAAATATGGATATGCTCATTGCAAAACAAAACAAGATTATGGAATACGCGGTGGCAGGCAGGGGCAGAATGTGGCTTACCGGTCAGTCAACAATTCACGGGGACGTTTTTAGCTCGTGGGACCGTGCGGAGATAGCGCCGTTTAACATGACGAACGACTCAGCGGTGCTGGGTACAATAAATACCGTTCTGACTCTCGACCAGATTAAGCATCAGTCTTATCATCTTGAAACTTTAAACTCAAATGATCAGCCGATAGATAATGACTGGCAGCCGCTGGGCACCAATTATGAAGACAGGTATTATGGTTCTAATGATGAAATTAAAGCATATCACGAAGGAATCAATTACGGACAGGTTAATAATGACATGCCCGGAATGGATATTTCCGATTATGATACGGATGCGTATCAATCCGGATTGACACAGATACCGTCTTGCCCGACATCACAAAGGGAAGTGGAATATTTCCCTCATGCGGCGGGTAATTATAATTATCCGAGAGATGGAACTACTCATAGTACCCCTGATTTAAAACTCACGCGGCATGTTTATGAAAACCAGACTTTTACTAACACCAAACTGCCCAGCAACAGGAATGCGTTGTTTAGAAACTGTACTTTCGAGGACGTTTTATACATCGATTGCAACAAAAACACAAGCAGCTACTATAATAACGTTCGGTTCGAGAACTGTACTTTTAACGGCGTTATTGTTACTAATGTGCCTCAATCTTTCAAATGGATGTATAATTGTCTCTACTTCACAGGTGAGGCAACATTCAATAATACATCTAACATCAAGGAAGCTACGATTCTTGCACCGCACTTTAACGTGAACCTCGGCAATACGAATCCTGAGCAGAACGAAAATAATATTTTGACCGGCGCAATAATAGGCGGTATTGTTGACGTTCGCGGCAATGCCCAAATATACGGCACTATTATATCGATGTGCGATACTACACAATGGTCATCGGGATACGTGACAAATATCGGTGCGACACTTGACGACGGCGGCTCGGAAACAACAGAGCTGGGTGACATCGGGGTAATCAGCATCACTCCCGACAAGGACCAGATGCTTCCGAGCGGAATTACTACACCGATTGTTATAAAAGCATTACAGGAATCTTATTCAGAAGGATAAAATATAAATTAGAGTTTGGATTTTTGAAAGATATTAAGAAAATAAATACAAGTTTATTAATGGAGAAAAAAATGAAAAATATAATTAGAAATTTAATTGTGGTTCTTTTGGTCGCGTTGTTTCTTTCCCTTACCGTGACAAATATGAGCCTGGCTTGCATTTCAACGACGAATCAAACTGTCTTTCAGGATGACCCAAATGAGCCTGGAGCTATACCGGAAATGGTCCCCAACATGTCTCAGCTCAACCTTATCGGTGAAGACCCAAATGACCCCGGAGCTATACCAGAATAGCTCACACACAAACAGTTAGCTTAAAAAGCAGTTTTATTGCTAAGGGAATATAAGCAGGAATCCTTTATGCCTGTGGGCGCTATGGATTCCTGCTGCACTATTGACAATCTTTTTATATCATACCAAATATCCTCACATAAAATTGTCAGAAACAGTGCTTGATTTTTTCTGACAAAAGAGTATTATGATTTAACGTAAAAAAATGTTTAAAGTTTATTTTGTGTGCCTATTCTTTAATCCTTGGTGCTTTTTACAAATGTATTATCAAATTTTATTGTTGGAGGATAAATAGCATGATGCGGCCTAAACTCACCTTAAAAGTCAAAGCAACAGACGTTCTTTTTTTATTGGGTATTATTGTAAGCGGTATCTTTATATGCGTGGCAGCGGCATGGAATAATACACCCAACGAATGGGAGAATCCCCAGTTGGTTGGGCAGAACCGCCTGGCGCCTCATGCGACAATGATGATTTTTCCCGACATAGAATCGGCCAAAAAAGCAGAAGCGATAGCTACAATGGAAGACCGTACAAAATCGCCGTGGTGTAAATCACTGAACGGCGATTGGAAATTCCTCTTCTCCGGCCAGATTTCACAGAGGCCTTTGGACTTTTTCAAGACAGATTTTGATGATAGCAAATGGGACACAATTCCGGTTCCTTCAAACATGGAAACACAGGGTTATGGCGTAGCGATTTACACAAATGTTACATATCCATGGTCTGGAGGAGGCAGAAGCGTAGCTCCGGTTATAGTAAGTCCTAATAGTCATGTAGGCTCATACAGACGCACATTTGAAGTGCCGCAAAACTGGGATGGCCGCAGGGTAGATATTGTTTTTGATGGCGTCAACTCATTTTTCTATTTATGGGTAAATGGCAAAAAAATTGGAATGAGCAAAGACTCTCGAACGGTTGCTGAATTCGATATTACCGATGCCGTG
>CAYSHS010000436.1:0-2954 GCA_964430845.1 uncultured Pirellulales bacterium
AAATTTTGCTGCAAATGGCATCAGAACAACTGAATATAGCACCTGAGCGTTTGGTTATTAAAAATGGTGTAGTTAGCGATAAAATGAATACAGCAAATAAAGTGACATACGCGGAGCTGGTAAAAGGAAAGCAAATTGACCGTCATAAATCCGGCGTGCCGATAAAGCCTATTTCAGAACATACTGTTTCCGGCATACCAACAATGCGAATGGACGCCAGGCCAAAAGTGACGGGCGAAGCGAAATTCACTTGTGACATAATACTCCCGGGTATGTTGTACGCAAAAGTCCTTCGACCACCATCCCATGATGCCACATTAATATCTGTCGATGTCTCCAAAGCAATGAACATTATCGGTGCGATTGTAATTCAGGAAGATGGCCTGATTGCTGTGTTGCATGAAAAGCCGGAGCTGGCAGAAATTGCACTCGCATCAGTTTCTGCGAAATGGGATGTACCTGAGCCAAAAGTGGATAATCAGTCCATTTTCGATTATCTTAAAAAAGCTGCACCCGATGGCCGCGTTTATGTTGAAAAAGGGAGCCTCCCTGATGGACACGCTGCAGCGAAACTGAGAGTTAAATCGGAATTTTATAATCACTATGTTGCCCATGCACCCATAGAACCATATGCGGTATTGGCTCATGTTGAGGATGAACAAGTGACTGTTTGGGCATCGACACAGGCTCCTTTTCGCGTACGAGGAACTGTAGCAGAGACTTTGGAGATACCGGAAGAGAAAGTTCATGTAATAACACCTTTTGTGGGTGGTGGATTTGGTGGTAAAAAAACCGGTCAACAAATCAGCGAGGTTGTAAAATTATCGAAAATTACCGGGCATCCTGTACAACTTGCATGGACAAGGAGAGAAGAGTTTTTTTATGATACATTTCGTCCGGCGGCTATGGTTCAACTGGAATCTGGTTTAAATGCGAAAGGCCATATTACGTTCTGGGAGTGTGATATCCTGTTCACAGGTTCGCGAAGTTCGGAACCAATCTACAACATCCCGCATTTCCTTGTAAATACGCGGAGCACGGGCAATGTGCATCCATTCGGAACAGGAGCCTGGCGAGGTCCTGGAAGCAACACAAACGTATTTGCAATGGAATCGCATACCGATATTCTTGCGCAGGCAGCAGGAATGGATCCGTTGTTATTTCGGATGAATAACTTAACAGACGAACGTATGATTCGTGTACTCACTACCGCTGCGGATAAATTTGGACATAATTTTAATAAAGGTCCCAGCGGCATGGGATACGGTATCTCGTGTACGAATTATTTGAATACCTACGTGGCAACAATTGCACATGTATCTGTGAATAAATCTTCAGGAAAGGTGAAAGTAGAACGCGTTGTGTGTGCTCAGGACATGGGTGAGATTATTAACCCACAAGGCGCGAAATTACAAATTGAAGGTGGAATTACTATGGGTCTTAGCGCTGCACTGTCCGAAGAAATTGAATTCAATGGTGGAAATATACTGACGAAAAACTTTGATACTTACCAGATTACCCGATTTACCGATGCGCCAAAGATTGATGTTATTCTGGTCGATAATCCTGATCTGCCACCACAGGGTTGTGGGGAGCCAGCGATCACGACAGTTGGTGCAGCGCTTGCTAATGCAATTTTCGATGCCGTTGGAGCCCGGGTATATATATTACCTATGACGCCGGAACGGATATTGGCAGCGATGGATTAATATGTAAAGAATTATTTACAGAAAACTATGGGGCATCAACAATAGAAAGAGCCATGCCATTTTAGAAAATAAAATATAGAGCAAGCAATACAAATTTCTCCAGATTTAGTTGATTATATTGGAGTTTTAGAACAATTTTCAAAGGTCGGGAATTAACTTTTATGATGAATTTTAAAAATCCCAGCCCAGAACAAAGTACATATTTCAGAGCGGGATCGTTGGTTTGCCATTCGCGGATTCTCACATCACGTTCATTTCATAGCAGACAGGAACGCTTCCCGAAATCCGCGCCGCAACATGTACTAATTGTTGTGCGTCATGCTGAAAATACTACTGTGACTTCAGAATCTAATTCTTAAACCGGCTAAAAATAAGGTATTATGAAAGATATTCAGATTATTAACCTAACACCGGAGAACATTGCAGATTATGGTGTATGTGGATACAAAAATGTAAAAAAACATAAGGAGTTAAGAAATAAAATAGAATGGTTTAATGAATATTATCCTAAAGGACTAAAAATTAAAGTACTTTTCTCAGAAAAAGGAGGTTATCAGGGAATGATAGAATATCTTCCCGGGAAATTTGCACACCGTCCGGTCAACGCCGATGGCTACATGTTCATACACTGCATTTTTGTTGGATTTAAAAATGAATTCAAGGGAAAAGGTTATGCATCAGCTTTAATTGAAGAATGTATAAATGATGCAAAAAAACAAAAAATGTTGGGAGTTGCTGTAGTCACAAGAAAAGGTGCGTTTATGGCAAATAATGAAATATTCCTTAAAAAGGGATTTGGAATTGTAGATAATGCTAAACCAGATTTCAATTTATTGGCAATTAAATTTGACATTAAATCAATTGCCCCGTGTTTTAAATCAGATATTCTGAACAACTTGGGAAGATATGAAAATGGATTAATTATTATTCGTTCCACTCAATGTCCATATACCGAGAAAAATGTAAATTCCATTATAGAATCAGCTGAAAAGAAATTTAAACTAAAAACCAATCTGATTGATTTAAAGGATCCGGAATCCGTACAAAATACACCATGTGCTTTTGGAACATTTTGTATAATTTATAATGGAGAGATTATCAGTCATCATCCAATAAGTAATAAACGATTTGAAAATATAATGACTATGATAGCAGAGAAAACAAAGAAAAAACTAAAAAGTACGCATGCACAACATTTTGAATAAGTAATGGCGGAGAAAGCACAGGGCATGGACTATCTCAATT
>CAYSHS010000437.1:0-2948 GCA_964430845.1 uncultured Pirellulales bacterium
CGTATAAATCTTTGGCGGTCATAATAGAACCCTAAAAAATATTAAAATTTTCGGAGATGATTACAAAATTTCAGCCGAGCCGAAAAAAGCAAAAAGAATACTGGTTATAGGACAGAAAAGATGAGGTGGTGATACGGTCCGTGTTAATGGTAGGAATAAAAAATATAAGAGCAGAATCAGAGTGCAACTCAATTTATTGATTTATTAATTTATTAGATTTAATAAAATAAATTAATAAATCTTGCATTATTGCGTTATCTACTATCCGTTTTTTATTTAGATGCTAAACAACGAGTTGGTTATATAAATTTATGGATATTAAGGAATTATTTAAAGTTGCCGTAGAGAGAAAGGCGTCTGATTTACATTTGGTGGTTGGTTTGCCACCCATTGTGCGCATAGATGGGGAATTGGTGAACTTGGAATACAATCAACTGACTGCCAAAGAATTGGAGCAGATGGTTTTTTCCATCATTGATGATCACCAACAAGAAAGATTTAAGCGGGCGCTGGGGCTGGATTTTAGTTTTTCCCCGGACGGCAGAAACAGGTTCAGGGTTAATTTGCATCATGAAAAAGGCAATATCGGTCTGGTGGCGCGCGTGATCAACGAGCAGATGCCGACCCTGGAAGAAATCGGGATGACTCAAATTGTTTACGATTTGCTGAAGCTTAGCCAGGGCTTGATTTTAGTCACCGGCCCAACCGGCTGCGGCAAATCAACCAGTCTGGCCGCCATGATAAATTACATCAATAGCCAGCGCAACTGCAATATCATTACCCTGGAAGATCCGATTGAATTTTTATTTCATCCCGACAAAAGTATTATTATCCAGCGCCAGCTGGGCAGTGACATGGTCAGTTTCGCCGCCGGCCTGAAGCATGTTTTAAGACAGGATCCGGACGTGATTATGGTGGGGGAGATGCGCGACCTGGAAACTATTTCCGCCACCATCACCCTGGCCGAGACCGGCCATTTGGTTTTGGCCACCCTCCATACTTACAGCGCCGCCCAGACAGTTGACCGGATAATTGACATTTTCCCCCCCTACCAACAGAACCAAATTAGGATGCAGTTGTCTATGACTCTGGCGGCGGTTATTTCCCAGCGCCTGGTGTTAAAGAGGGAAGGCGGCCGGGCGGCCGCCCGGGAAATTATGCTCAACAATCCGGCGGTGTCAAATTTAATCCGGGAAAATAAAATCGCCCAGATAAAAAGCGTGATTGAAACTAATTCCCAGGAGGGCATGATTAGTTTAGACCAGCACCTGAAGGAATTATATAAACAGAAAATAATCAGCAAAGAGGTAGCCCAGAGCCAGATGGACAGCCCGGAATTGCTGGAAAAGTTTAAATTAATTTAAGGGATATAATACAGTGGAATAATTGTTGATAGGTCTTTATGCATAATATAGACGAATGTTATAAATTTATTTAATTTTAGGACAATAAAGTTTATTTTTCACTGTTGGTTGCCCGTTTTTTAATGTCCCCTTGACATTATTCTTGGATCTTGTATAATGTTAGATACAAATAAGGAAGGAATCTATTTCTTTAGTTTGATATATTTATCTATATGAATCATATTATTACTCTTAAATTAAAAAGCGGTTGAAGCACGCGCATTTTTTGGTGTTTTTTAACCGCTTGACAGCGGTTTTTTTAATGTTAAAATTTGACAGCTTACATTTGACCATTAACCAGTAGTTACAAGTTAAATGTTAACTGTTAAAAGTTAAAGTGACCTTTAACAATTTAATAATCAAGTAAAGAACCAAAAATCCTTATTTTTGCAATTTAAATAAGGTCAACACTTTAAAATCAAAAGTGTGGGAAAATCTCGTTAAGAGTATATGGTGGATGCCTGGACATAAGAAGACGATGAAGGACGTAGCAGCCTGCGATAAGCCTCGGTGAGGTGGCAAGCAACCTTTGAACCGGGGATTTCCGAATGGGGAAACCTATCCGCCGGAAGGGCGGATGTCCCGTGCCTGAACACATAGGGCATGCGAGACGATTACCCGGCGAACTGAAACATCTTAGTAGCCGGAGGAAAAGAAAAAAACAATACACTTGATATATTTCACAGATCACAGATATGCAACTAAACACTTTAAAAAAGTTTAGCCTTATATCTGTGATCTGTGCCAATATTAAGTGTTTATTCCCTGAGTAGTGGCGAGCGAAAAGGGAGCAGCCTAAACTTTATAAACTGCGTCTTGTCGCTCTCGAGCGACGGGGCAGAAGGATCTAGGTCCATATGTTTATAGGGGGTTGGAAGACAGTTGCGTTTTCTTCCTAGATCAAGAAAGGTAGGGTAGACGAACAATAACTTGCCTAGTTGAAGCGAGCTGGAAAGCTCCGCCAGAGAAGGTGACAGCCCTGTAAGGCGAAAGGCGTTATTACTCTACGGCAACAACTCTTAAGTACCGCGGGTCTCGTGAAACCCCGTGGGAACCCGGGTCGACTATGACCCAAGGCTAAATACTTCTTATGATCGATAGCGAACAAGTACCGTGAGGGAAAGGTGAAAAGCATCCCGGTGAGGGAGATGAAATAGTACCTGAAACCATATACTTACAAGGACTGGGAGCTCCAATTTTATTGGGGTGACCGGGTGCCTATTGAAGAATGAGCCAACGAGTTTGTTCTATGCGGCTTGACTAATCTCCGTTTGGAGTGGAGTCAGAGTGAAAGCGAGGGTTAACCGCCCGCAATACACTTTTTGAATAGACTTCACAGATCTGTGATCTGTGTCTATTCTAATTGTGTGTACGTCGTATGGACAAGACCCGAAGCCGGGTGATCTAGCCATGGCCAGGTTGAATGGAGCAGAAATGCTTCAGGAGGACCGAACCCACTAGTTGTGCAACACTAGGGGATGAGCTGTGGCTAGCGGAGAAATTCCAATCGAACTCGGCAATAGCTGGTTCTCCTCGAAATAGCTT
>CAYSHS010000438.1:0-2935 GCA_964430845.1 uncultured Pirellulales bacterium
CAGCAGCAGCCGCTGAAACTGCAACATCTTCTGCATCAGGTCTTGAAGGAGTCTGGCTATTTGTTACTACTTTCGGTGATATGGGTATGGAACTGAGAGCCAACGCAACCTTCAAGAAAGACACAGATGGGAAATATACTTGTACATGGCAAGGCCTGCCGATGGAAGGTATGGGAGGTCCAGGCGGCGGTATGGGTGAAATGCCTCAACCTACAGTTACAATATCGGATATCAAGCTGGATGGTGAAAAAGTTACCTTTGTCCAGAAGGTAGATTTATCTCAAATGGGCATGGGAGAAATGACTTCCAATTACAGTGGAACTCTCAAGGGTGACAAAATCGAAGGTGCATTAACAAGTGAAATGGGTGAAAATCCTTCGGTTGGAACCCGCAAGAAAGCCGAATCAGGTGTTTCTTCCGCTGGTAGTGACCCGCTCGTTGGTAACTGGCAATTCACAATGAGCTTCAACGGCGGCGGCGGTCCCGGCGGCGGAATGGGAGGCAATATGGAATTTATTATTAACTCAACATTCACCAAAAAAGAGGATGGAACATATTCCGGCACATGGGAACGCCAGGTGATTGAAGGCCAGAGGGGCTTTGGCGGTGGCGGAATGGGCGGCGGCGAGCCACCGGCCGTTATTCTCAAAGATATTAAGCTCGACGGAAATAAACTCACTTTCGTACAAAGTATTAACTTTGGCGATCAGGAAATGTCCTCCAACTTCAGTGGAACAATTGAAAACGGAAAAATTACCGGCGCTATGACAAGCGATATGATGGGAGAAATGCCCATTACAGGTACAAAAAAGCAATAGTAAGAATTAGTGTAAGCAGGCGTTCTATCGTTTGCCTGAGGAACCTTGACAATAGCCTATTGTCACTATATAAACAGGTTCGAGCCGCTCAGGCAACGATAGAACACTGCTTATTTTTTATATTTATTTTTCAATTCACAACTGAGATAGTTTCACCAATCCCCGGGGGAGACCACGGCAAAAGCTCTTTGCCTGAGACCTGGAGCCACACGATTGAAGAAGACTCAAGGGTAACCGGGAACTTAAACAACACAGATGTTGGAAGACCGGATGAATCAGTATCATAAATCATGACAGTCATGCCATCGAGATCGAGCCGGTCGCCAATATTCAGACGGTTTTCGCGTCCTCTCTCCATCTGAACCGGAATACCATTTCGAGCTTCAACCTGCAGGCTATACATATCCGGCCTTTTTACCTGGAATATCTGCTGCCTGTGTGCAAACCTTCCGGGCACAAGTGCCCAAACGTGTACAGGCAAGGATTGTCCGAGCAATGCCCGATGTATCTGCAGGTAACTTGCATAAGATGCGTGAGGCGGATTCAGAAGCAACACAGTTTTTCCTGCAAGCTGAGGCATCGTTGCGGCTTGAGTCAGTGTTTCCTGACGGGCAGCCAGAGGCTCTCCGAATTTCATATGCGAGATGAAGAAACTAATCGGTGAAAATAAGAAATGAATTATCAAAAGAGCAGGAAGAAAAACCATAATAAGCCTGCGAGTCGGGACACGTCCCGGGTAATAACGCTTCATAAATATATCATGCAAGAGAAGTGCCAGCAATCCCATCCCCCCTATACCTATGTAATCCAGCATACGGCCGGCTATCATCCCTGAACATGTTGGTATCGTGGCAAGAAGCATACCCAAAAAACAGAACCTCGCGACAGGTCTGGTTTTTAGCAATGGAACGAGAATGTAAAACAACCCAATAAGAACACCAATTGCGATAAGCCAGAATATCTGCCTTCCTGAAGGACTCAGCAGCCAGATGGTTTCAGGAGGGGGAAAAGCCCATTGACCAAATAACAGAACCGGACCTCTTTCGATAATTGTCCTTAAAAAGCCAAGCGGCGAACCGGCGGGGTCAATGTAGATTTCTGAATTATTAGCACCAAAACCCAGGAAACGATAGATGAATTGCCAAATCAAAACTATAACAGCATAGGGACTAAGCGCCAATAGTCTTGATTTTAAGCTGCCCGAGTCTATAAACATGGCATAAGCAAAAAGATAGGCGCATATCCCGATTGCAGCTTCTTTGCTCAGCAATGCCAAGGTAAATGTAAATAAAGAAAGGATAGTCCAGTGCCATGAACCTTTTTTCCTCGACATGACAAACAGTAACAGAGAAACGACGGCAAAGGTTCCCGCGATTAAAGTAGTACGGTTTGCAATCCAGCAAACAGGCAATGAATGGCCGTCGTCAATCGCAAAGAGCAGACCCCCGAGACCCGACACCCATGCGATTGGAATCAGACGCCTGTACAGTAGAGCAACGAACAGGGTCCATGCGCCATACCAAAGAATATTCTGAAGATGCATCAGAGAGGCACTATCAGGCCATAAAGCAAAATCGAGACGGTGAGTAATATTGCTTATCGGTCTCCAAAACGATAATTTGAAATCATCGCAACACCACCATGGCAGCAGGCCGAGATTTTTCATAAGTTTGTTTCTCTGTAAATCACCGTCTGCCACGAGAGACGGTGAGCCGCCCTTGGCAAAAACTTCTTCCAAACCGACAGGCCGGCAAATGGCGGAACGAAACCAGAGATCATCTCCCTGAAATCCCGATCGAATAGAAGGTATAGCCATAGACATGGCAATCAGAGCGGCTATGAAAGGAAAATGTTTATAACCGAGAATTCTCACACAAAAGCCGGAAAAGGCCTGAAGCTCTTTCGTGCCCAATTTAATAATGCCTGTTTTTGACATGATGTTTGTTAATCACAGGTTTTTATGTATCCTTTCAAAGATTGTCCTTAAAGACTAAAGTTTATCTTTATTCCCGTTTCACGCAAGCCATAATTTCTAAAAAAGCAGCTTTTCTCTGCTCTTTAATTTTCGCATTCAGTATCTGCTCAAATCACAAATAATTATTCCTTTGCACCTGCTT
>CAYSHS010000439.1:0-2933 GCA_964430845.1 uncultured Pirellulales bacterium
CATCCGGCAGAGGAATTTACGGCTGTTTCGTGTCGTGGGCATCTTGCCCACGAATACAGATGTGCTAATAACGCCTGTTAACTTGTCATAGAGCATATATTTGATAGATGTCACTCACATAAATTGTACCTGACACGAATGGCACTGAAATTAGCGTAACATCTTTATTTGAAAGTAGTTACGAGAACTCCTAACTTCCGATGACCTGTTGATTTCTTTTTGTCGATTTCATAAGGAATTGTATTTGTAACATCAAAGCTTTTATCAGGATAAATTAGATTGAAAAATCCTTCTCTGACAGAGGTTAATGAAACAATGTAACTCCTTGTTCTATAAGAACTTATCCTTATTTCAGTGCCATTCTTGCCATACACAATAAGTTCATAAATATCCTTTCTTTCCATCGGTTCGCCACCGGTAAGTATAAGTACGCATTTATTATAACTGGCAAGAGAAGACATTATTTGTTTACACTGCTCTGTTGTCAAGTATTCACTATCCGCTTTTTCTGATGCTGCTGCACGGCAGTGCATGCAGTTTAATCGGCATTTGTGTGTTACTTCAAATGCTACGATTCGGGGTTTTGTTATGGTGATATTCATGAAATGTTATTTTAACCAATCCTCTCTGCGCCTTTATATATTTCTTCTACCTTCATAACGACAGCGGCTGCTCTTGGATACTTTTCAGGTACCCACCTTTGGATTTCTTCGTACATAGGGCCTTTTTCAAACCTTTCAGATGTGCCTTTTATTTGATAAGAACCTTTGTCACTATTAAGAACGACAAAAGCGATGTTGCCATTTTTTAAAATATTGTCCCTGGTTTTGCAAAGGTAGTTATCTGCGATCAATACAGTATTATCATCGATAACTTTCAAATATTTTATGTATATTACATTTGGAATCCAGTTCTGATTACAAGTAGCTACAGGAAAAATTTCTTGTAGTGATATTGCTTTTTTAACATCAGCTGTTAACTTGGCCATCTTATTTACTCCTATTTTTGTCTAAATTAAAGTTATAACAGATAAAAATCTGGAACGTCCCAACATTACTCTTACCTACAACAATCACCAATGGTCCAGTGGCAAGCTTTATTTAAAGGATCCATTTGCGGCGAACGTTTCTCAAGCTCGCCAAAAACAATACTACACAAAATACAATCAGCAAGCCAAAGTTTAAGACCAATGGTATATGACCGGATTCATTTATTGAAGTACGCAAAAGGTCTGTACCATATGTCAATGGTAAAATGTAAGACAAAGGTTTTAACCATATCGGCAGTTTTTCTATCGGGAAAAACAAACCGCAAAGAAAAATCATTGGAAAACGAAAAAAATTCGAGAATGTCTGTGCCTCAAAAACCTCTTTGACCGAGACAGCGATAAACAATCCTAAAAAAGTCGAATTGATGGCAATAAGTACCATTGCCGGAATCAGCACACTCCAGTTTATAGCCGACAGATCTGTTAAGAACATAGCGATAAACACAGGTACCAGGGCATTTACGCTTCCGAACAAGATCGCTCCGGATGTTTTAGCCAGCATTAAAGTTTTTAATGAGATTGGAGCCAGCAGCAGCCGTTCAAAAGAGCGTCCTTTTCTCTCGAATGTTACAGTTACTGAAAGAACACTGGTTGTACCAAAGAGAATACTAAGTGCCACCAGCCCAGGCAGCATATCGGTCAGGCTTTCTATACCCAATCCAGAACGAATAGAAAACATGGTTATCCAGACCAATGGAAAAAGCAGGCCCCAGCTAATATTTGGCGGCTTGAGGTAATAACTCCGCATATCCTTGACCAGTATATTCCAGAATGCGATCCAGGCTTTCATGCTTTACCTCTCGTACCTGATTTTTCCTTTTCCTTTTTCATAGCATCGGCCTCGATACCGGTAACTTTAACAAAAACATCTTCAAGGCTCGGTCTTATTCTGCGTGCTTCGGAAACTTCAACTCCCTTCTCCTCAAGAAAACGGACAACTGCACCTGCGAGAATAGGTTTTTCTGCTTCAATTCGGATAAAATTTTGTTGTGTGAATATGAATTTCATATTTGGAAAAGATTCAGAGAGTTTCTTCCGTATGTCATCATTAGTATTTGCGCAAATAATCTGGACAACATATGTGTCTTGTAACGGCTGCAGCAGATTCTCGACCGAATCAATTTTCACGATGTGGCCTGATACAATGAAAGCAATGCGGTCACATAGCCGCTGTGCCTCCTCGATATAGTGAGTTGTAAAAAATATTGTGGTGCCGGAATTGTGTAAATCAGCAATGAGATGGCGTAATTGTCTGGCGCTGGCTACATCCAAACCCGTCGTGGGTTCATCAAGGAAAAGAATTTGTGGTTCATGTATGATTCCTGCGGCAATGGTAAGTTTTCTTCTCATTCCTTTAGAATAACCGCCGCATTTACGTTTGGCAGCGTCTTTCAGGCCGAATACCTCCAACAATTCCTGTGCTTTATTTTGCCGTTTCTGCTTTGGCATTCCAAAAAGTGCCCCACAAAAACACAGATTATCGAAGCCGGTTAACTCTGGATAAAGATTGCTCTCATCAGGAACAACGCCGATTAGATGCTGGGCCGCCTTGTGTTTTTGACTACAATCAATCCCACTTAACCGAATTGAGCCTGCATCGGGACGAGCCAGCCCGGTAAGCATGTTAATGGTTGTGGTCTTACCAGCTCCGTTAGGTCCCAAAAATCCAAATAACTCGCCAGACTTAATAGAAAAGGAAATGTCGTCCACGGCGATTGTGCCGTCAAATGCTTTCGAAAGCTCCTTAACTTCGATAATATTATTGTGTTTTTCCACTGTTTTGTTCCAATTATACAAAAGCCTTGTAATAAAGTGTTTGATTTTGAGGTATTGCTTCGATTTTACCTTCGGCAGATAATTCTTCTATGTACTTAACAACTTCGTT
>CAYSHS010000440.1:0-2930 GCA_964430845.1 uncultured Pirellulales bacterium
GCCCGAATATACATGGATCACCGCCTTTGAGACGAACTACAATTCGACCATTTACGGCTTTTTCAACAAGAAGCCTGTTTATCTCCTGCTGCGTTGTCGAGCCTTTGCCTATCCGCTTTGGCACATGAATAATTTCCGCATCTGTCTTTGCGTATTTCAACAAAACCGGATTTGCGAGTTTGTCGTAGATTATGCAATCGGCTTTTTTGAGCACGTCAACGCCGCGAACTGTTATCAGGTCCGCTCGTCCCGGCCCAGCCCCAACAAGATATACAAATCCTTTTTTAACCACAGATTTCACAGATTAACACAGAAAAATATTTAAGGAGATACAATCATTTATTCATTTAAAAGAGTTTTAACCTGGTTATAAAGAACAGGAAGGTCATTATTAACAACAGACCAAACAGCTTCAATGTCAATACCAAAATAATCATGAACAAGAATATTACGCATACCGATAATTTTATACCATGGTATATCGTGATGACATTCCTGAAATTCATCTGAGAGTCTGGCTGCCGCTTCACCGAGGATTTGAATATGATGTAGAATCCAGACCTGGACCAATTCTTCATTTATAAAAGCATCTTTTCCATGAGATGCATATTTTTTTATATTCTCAATCGCTTCTTTAATATCAAGCAGTCTTTCTCTATCGTTCCTCATATATACATGGCTTCCCTGAGAACCTGCTCACGAATACGCGGCCTAAGACCTGCGGAAGTAACAACGTCAACATTCCTTCCGAGTAACTGCTGCAATTCATACAGCAAACCGCCAAGGTCTAACAAACTCCGGCCCGGTGCTAATTCAACCAGAAAATCAATATCACTTTGCTCGTCCGCTGTTCCGCGTGCAACAGAGCCGAAAACCCGAACTTCAGATGCACCGTACTTTTCTGCAAGGTCAATAATTTGTTTTCTATGATCATTTATTAATTCAGATATTCCCATAAAAATAGTGTAAAAAAACAGTTTGTTTGTGTCAAATAAAAAGACATAAAGTTTATTGTTTCTGAATTCCTTTCAGGATTTCTTTGCCGCCTGAAGATAGCAGTTCAAGAGCGAGATTTCCAGCGATTTTTTCCGCGTTTACTGCCAGGCCTTCTTTTGTTCGTGATATATAATTTGTTCCATCTGGATTGGAAATAAAAGCGTGGATTTTTATTTGTCCATCGGATATTTTCGCATAAGTTCCGACTGGCGCATGGCAGCCGCACTCGAGGACGGATAATATTTTTCGCTCTGCCGCTGTTTCTGTTTGAGCATTCTTATTATTGATTGTCGCGATAATCTCGTTTGTTTTGTTATCATTGCTTTTTGTCTGAATAGCCAAAGCTCCCTGCGCTGGAGCAGGAATAAATTCAGCCGGATTGAAAATAAAGGAAATCTTTTCACCAAGTCCAAGTCGCTCCAAACCTGCGCGAGCTAAAATAATTGCATCGTAGTCATCATTATCGAGTTTTCTGATTCTTGTTTTTACATTGCCGCGAATCGGAATAACTTGCAGGTCGTCTCGCAAATGCTTTATCTGAGCGGCTCGTCTCATACTCGATGTTCCGATTTTTGCTCCATTGGGTAATTGTTCAATCGAGGAGACATTCAAATTAGATATAAGGCAATCTTCAACGAAGTTCCTGTCGCAGACAGCAGTGATTTTAAGTCCTTCTCGATATTGAGTTGGTATATCCTTAAAACTGTGAACGGCAAAATCCGCTTCTTTGGCTAAAAGTGCATCTTCGATTTGCGAAGTAAAAAAGCCTGTATCCTTCAGGTTCCATAGAGCAGTTCGCCTGTCACTATCACCTGATGTTGTTATCGTTTTTATTTCTATAGTCAAATCCGGGCGGATTTTATTAAGCATTGCAATCACGCTCTTCGTTTGAGAGACGGCCAATACACCAGCGCGAGTTGCGGCTATTAAATTTTCCATTACGAAATTCTTCCAAAGTTCTTGATTTATAGCAATAAATGCACATTCTATGAAAAGAAATGATAATATTCAAAAAAATATCGATTTTTTGCGCACATTTTATGATGGAAATTACACTATAATACAGATGTTGATATTAACATATTCGTACGAAAAGGTGGAAAGACAGTGAGTCCGGATTCGGAAACAAACCTGATTGAAGCCGCCCAAAAGGGTGATATCGAGAGCTTCGGAATGCTTTATGAGAAATATTACAGCTCCATTGCCGCTCTGGCGTTTTCGATTCTTGCAGACAGACACCTTGCCGAAGACGCTGCACAGGAAACTTTTGCAGCAGCCTGTGAAAAAATAGCAAGTTTGAAAAGTAAAGAAAAGTTTGCTCCGTGGCTTGCTGGAATTTGCAGAAATGTATCGAGGCAAATGCTCAGAACCAACAAAATAAAACTGACTGTCATGGAAAAAGCAAGTGTGGCAGCCTCATCTCAAAGAGATGGGGATGGTACGCAAGCGGCGGTTAAGCATGCTCTTGAGAATCTTAAAGAAGCAGAACGAGAATTGATTGTCATGCGTTATTTTGACAATTTGGCATACGAAAAAATTGCATCGGTTCTGGATATTTCCGAGCAGGCGGTACATGGCAGACTAATTCGTACGAAACGGAAAATAGCAAAGTATTTAAAACGTAACGGCGTAACGGGAGATGATTATGAATAATCCTGAAAACAATAAATGGCTCGACAAGGAATTAAGTAAAATAATCGGCTCAGAAAAAATTAAACCTGATTTCGAGCAATGGAAACAGAAACACTCGGACGCCGTTGAAAATCTTAAATCACAAGCTCACGGTAATACGATACCGATGCGCACAATAAATATAAGGAAAATTATAATGAAAAATCCAATTAAAAAAATAGCAGCCACGGCGGTGATTACTTTTGCGGTGATTTTAGGTGTACATATTTTTCTCGGTGAAGGAACTTCAATAACTATCGCTG
>CAYSHS010000441.1:0-2929 GCA_964430845.1 uncultured Pirellulales bacterium
CAGGGACTTTCAAAATATCAACAAGCCAGATGAACCAGTCTCTGGTTAAAGATGTGCTGGAAAAAGCATTTCCGGATGCCAATATTTCAGAGCCACAGGTCGATGAAATTGTCAATAACGCGATATTGACTGCCTTTGCAGACCAGCTCGAAATTCAGCAAAATCTTCAGCCTAAAATCATCTCCGAAGAAAAGATATCCGAAGAATTGATAGACTCTTATCCGGAGCTTATTGATTTTCTGGGCGGCGTTAAAATCGAATGTGAAATCCAAAGGTCTGCCACGGCCGGAGAAATCGCACAAAGATTCAGGGACTTGTTGTTTAAGCCGGACATGCAAAACATCGAACGGTATCCTTATCAAATACTCGATTCGAACCTGAACGCCATAGCCGATCCGAATCAGCCCGTAAAATCATTTGTTTACGTAAGCGCCGATCCTGAAGCGAGTTACCGCGAACTTTCCGAGGAAGAAAGAACACGCTTCGTCGAAAACGAAAGGGCCAAAGTCCTGGGGGCAGCCCAGCTCGAGACTTCACTGCCTCGCGTAAGACAATTCGATCCTTCGGTGGGCAGCGAACAAAAACAACAGGCGCTGATAGCTATCGTCCTGTCGTTGTTTGCGATTATCACTTACATCTGGATTCGATTCGGAGATGTCCGCTACGGCATCGCCGCAATAATAGCACTCGTACACGATGTATGTATCACACTCGGAGCAGTCACCGTCTGTGCTTACATTGCAGGTACATCAATAGGGGATTTCCTCTTAATCGACGATTTCAAAATCAACCTCGCAATGATCGCCGCTTTCCTAACCCTAATCGGTTACTCACTTAACGACACCATCGTCGTTTTCGACCGCATCAGGGAAAATCGCGGAAAGTCCCGTCAACTCAATCCGAATATTATAACCGATAGTATCAACCAGACTATTTCCAGAACGATTATGACGTCTTTCACGACGTTCATCGTTGTGCTGATAATGTACATCTTCGGCGGTACAGGATTAAGAGGCTTTACTTTCGCAATCGGCATCGGCATTGTTACAGGTACTTACTCGTCTATTGCAATAGCCGCACCTTTGCTAATTCTTCACCCGATTCAATATGTTCTCGGTCTGTTCGGAAACGAAAAACAAACCGGGAAACGTAAATAATACGATGAAATGCAAAAGGATTTGAAAATAGGACTCGCCCTGGGCCTTGTGCTGGCAGCAACCGCCCTGCTCTGGCTGGCCACTCGCCCGAGTCTCAGTCCGTTAGCAAGAATGTCACGTATTCCCGATGCCGAACCTGCACAGGAGAGCTTCGAACCGGCAAATGATGCAAACACAGCCAATAGTCAGCCGCCGGCTATCAGCCCGCAAACGGAATTGCCGGATTCTCCGGAACGAGTCCCAGGGACAGCACAATACGAGCAAGCCGAAAAGATAAAAACGCAGAAATTTCACATCGTTCTTAAGGGGCAAACACTGACTCAGATTTCCTATAAATACTACGGCTCGGCGGGAAATTGGAAAAAGATTCTCGATTCAAATCGAAATGCGATAAAAGATCCGAACAAACTCATACCCGGCACGAAATTAATCATCCCCGACTAAATCATCACGGCTACTATGATTAAAGAGATTTTGCCGCTGCACTGTCGATAAGCCATGTGACTCTGTCGAGAACAGGCCAGAGGGCGTGAATCGGATACCTAACTTCGTCAGGCTCACTTTTCAAAACCATTTTCAGAATATCCGATTTCTCATGGCCGCAGACCAATACAACCAAATGACAAGCAGCGCGTAAAACCGGATGTGTCAGGGTTATTCTGTTGAGCTTCTCATCCAGGACATAAACAACACACGCTAAATCTTCCGTATCAAAAGCAGCGTAAGAATTCGGAAACAGCGAGCCGGTATGTCCATCGGAACCCATACCCAGTAAAATCAGATCGAACTGGGGGACCTTTCCGGTACCAAGCCCGAATACTTCCCGAATAGTTTCCTCATAGCAACGAGCGGCTGCCCTGAAATCTTCCAGCTCGGTTGGGATTCGATGAATATTCGCTTCGGGGATGGCAACTCTTGTCAGGAAAGTGTCGGCAGCCAGTTTGTAATTGCTCCACTGTGATTCCGGGCAAACGTATCGCTCATCAACCCAGAACAAATGTATCTTGTCCCAGGGCAGCGAGCCTGCCTGCGGCGTCTCTGCGAGAAGCTCAAAAAAACGTCTGGGAGTATTGCCTCCTGATATAGCCACATAAAAAACGTCCTTCGTCTTTATCGCCTTTTGAGCATCGGCAATAAAAATCTTCAGGGTGGTTTGAGCTAAACTCTCAGGATCTGAAACAACTTCTACATTCGATTGATATTTTGCTGTAGTTTCCATAATGCCCCCTACTTATCCCCCATGAGAGAATATAAACTTCCATGCCAAAATCATTCTCCTGCCTTCGCAGAAATTTAAGCTACAAGTATTATGCACCTACAGATATGATTTGGCCAGAAAAACTTCGAAAAATTTTTTACTCTTCTATAACTCACTGTCGTAGAAGAACTTATAAATCCTGGCGCACTGCTCAACCGGCAAAAATCCGCCCCTTGACATCTTCGAGTATCATATACAATGAAGGTACGAGCACGAGCGTGATACAGGTCGCGAACATCACCCCGAACGCCAGGCTTATTGCCATTGGTATAAGGAACCGAGCCTGAAGACTTCTTTCGGTTATCATCGGCAGCAGACCGAAAAAGGTCGTCAGAGTTGTCAGCATAATCGGCCTGAACCGGCGGGTCGCACAATCACGAAGCACCTGATTCAGCTCGATGCCGCTGCTGCGCTCACGATTGATAAGGTCAATCATAATAAGCGAGTCATTCACAACCACCCCGGACAGAGCCACAATACCAAACATCGACATAATACCAAAATTATATCCCAT
>CAYSHS010000442.1:0-2908 GCA_964430845.1 uncultured Pirellulales bacterium
TTCATTTCGATGCTTCGTTAGTTTTTCACAGGAGTGTAGTTGCTCGGAATCTTACATCCGGCTTATCATTCCTGAAGAAAAAAATAACGGAATAATAACAGCTCTTACAGCCTGATTTTCAGGCAATCAGCCACGAAACAACAATCAAAATTAGAACAGTTTCCGTTTGACCAGCCATAACAGGGCGTATTTCCCTCTTTTGTCTGAATGGCATGAATAAGGTCGGTTTTATTCATTTTCCCGGGATTTATCCCAAGTCCTTTGGCTTTCATTTGTATTTCAGACATGTTCATTCGTTTATTTGCAGTTTTTACAGAAGGCATTATGCGTCTCCTTTTATCTATTGTTTAAATGTTTCTTTTAATATATTTTCGTTATTTTCTGTAATTCTCCCTCAAAAAAATACGTATTAAAATAACTTTTTTTTCATTAATTAGTTACCTTAGCTGATAACTATATTATTTCCGGACTTATTGACTGTTTTTGAATAATATGACAATGGAATTCTTAAAATAACCCTTATAAGATTTTAGCCAACATCAGGAATGTCTTTGCAAAGAATTATTTTTCAAAACTTTTGACGATCCGGGTAATTATGATAAAATATGTCATATGAATATAAAACGCAATAATGAAAGGGATGGTTGAGAGTTTAAAAAAACTGAATCTGCATAACGAGAAAAAGGAGATATTTTATGAATAAGCGGGTGAAATCGGGAAAAATCGTAACTGCAATATTGTGTCTTGTATTTTGCGCAATGTTTGTTTTCTCATCGGGCTGCTCTGACTATCGGTACAGTTTTTTTATTTCCCTTATCGGTATATGTTGTTCTTTTACTTTTCTCAATCAAACACAAATCGATAAATGCTGACATACAGCAAACTTTCCCCGCGTGACACTATTAATCATCTCGATTAGAAAAAAATATTGTAATCATACCCGATGATAAATTACATTATGTGAAAGTATATGAAAATATCGAATGAAAAAAATAAGTCACTCCTGTTGGCGGCGACGAGCCGGGCGGTTTGGACAGATGTGCCTTTGCTTGCACTTATAGCGGCCAATGCTGTTCCTTTGTTCGGGGTTCTTTTCTGGAAATGGAATGCCTTTTATATTGTCCTGCTGTATTGGGCAGAGAATTTGGTTATCGGGTTCTATAATGTTCTCAAGATAGCATTCGTTAAAGTCGGGTATCCGATAGAGCACTTAGGCAAACTTTTTATGATACCATTTTTTATGGTTCATTACGGCGGCTTCACCGCGATTCACGGCTTTTTTATTCTGGCAATATTCAGCAAGGGCGAAAAGGGACCGCCAATGGGCGGCGAGAGCTGGCCCTGCTTTTTTGTCTTTCTACAGTTGCTTCTGAATGTTGTGAGATATATCATCCAGATAATTCCCCCGGCGGTAAAGCTGGCAGCTCTTTCATTATTCGCAAGTCACGGCGTATCGTTTGTTTATAATTATCTGTATAAGGGCGAATACGCGCGCACTAATATGCATACGCTGATGGGACAACCTTATGCGCGTATAGTAGTAATGCATGTTGCTATTATAGCCGGAGGTTTTTTGACGATGATGCTCGGCTCTCCGGCTGGTTTACTGATAATACTTATCGGCTTAAAAACTATTATCGATGTAAAGCTGCACTTGCGAGAACACGAAAAAGTCAATAAAATCCAAGTTTTTCCTTCATTTAAAATATTGTAATAATAGTTGTGAAAAATATTGTTGAAATGGTTGAAGCCAGTACTATAATCTTTATTATTAAAAGTTAATAAGCCAGGGGCGCGACAGGCCTGAAGGCCCAAGCTGAGAATTGACCCTGTATCTCTCTGGTGCAGGGCTGACCCTATGAACCTGCTCGGGATAATGCCCGCGAAGGAAGGCAAAAATAAAGTAAAAGTTAAAAAATAAAAATGAAGTAATTCGCGATGCCTTTATTTAATTTTTTACCTTTTATGTATTAAGCACTCCTTTTTGCAGGAGTGCTTTTTTTATGACAAGATGCTCCTGGCGAAGTAAGAATTATTCAAAAAAGGTTCTGTAAAATTGAAGTTAGGCATACAATAGAAAGGGAAAAAATGATAGAAACAGAAATTTCCAGAGTAATTACTCAGGAGTATTACAAAAAGCTGACGGGACATCTTGAGAATGATGTAATCATTGTCGGAGGTGGTCCGGCAGGTTTGACTGCAGGATATTATCTGGCAAAGGCAGGGATAAAAACCATTATGTTAGAGAGAAAGCTCTCCATCGGAGGCGGCGTATGGGGCGGAGCCGCAGGTTTCAACGTCATCGTTACCCAGGATGATGAAATCCCGGGCGAATTCAAAATTGCTTCTCAGAAAAAAGGCAAGCTGTATATCTACGATTCGATAGAATTCGCGTCGGCGCTTACTTATCGTGCCGCGCAGGCCGGGCTGCAAATTTTCAATCTCACAGAAGCAGAAGATGTGATTGTAAAATCCGATGCTCTCGAAGGTGTAGTTGTGAATCATTCGGCGATTACATTAGCCAGGCTGCATGTTGATCCATTCTGCATTTCATCCAAATTTGTCATAGATGCTTCCGGCCATCCCGCGGAAGTCGTTCACATGCTGCTTAAAAGAAAGCCTGAGCTTCTTCCCAAAGGAATCCAGGAAGGATTTATGGATGTTAAAAAGGCAGAAGCAGGCGTAGTGGAAAAAACCGGAGAGATTTTCCCTGGACTTTATATCGCCGGCATGGCGGTTTGCGCAGTATATGGGCTTCCGAGAATGGGACCGATTTTCGGCGGAATGTTAAAATCCGGCAAAAAAGCCGCACAGATGATAAATGCAAAGTTGTAAAATCCAGACTGCCGAACAATGCTATGAGCTTTTAAAGCAGCACCAGACGCCTGAGCATATTGTCAGGCACTGC
>CAYSHS010000443.1:0-2906 GCA_964430845.1 uncultured Pirellulales bacterium
GTCTACTCGACCATAGAAGAAAAGATCGATACTGCCTATGGTGTAACTACATTTATAGCAAGTATTTATGAAAGGTGCTCGTGACAGCGCATCCGGATTCAATATACTGTTGCCTATTCTCATGTTCCTTGCGGTTCTTATTAACTAAAAAAAACACTCCAAACAATTATTTTTTGCCAAAATAAGCCGATTTTTTGAAATATTTGATCAGCGACAATTATTCTTACCTTCCGGCGACAGTTAAAAGTTCCGGATATTAGTCGGAGACAATAGACTATCTGGATTTCCATAAAGTAGGAGATTACAGATGGTTACCGACAAACAGGTAAGGAGATTGTTCGCTATGAAAAATAAGGTCAAATACCTCTATCAGCTTGCAGACAAGGCTGGTATGAGCAGTAAAACCGCCCGCAAGTATTTAAAATCAGGTGTATTACCCAACCAATGCCGAGCCATTCACGACTGGCCCACACACCCGGACGCCTTCGCTGGGGACTGGTCCTGGATTGAAGACTTCCTAAAAAACAATTCCGGCCTTGAATCCAAATCGCTTTTTGAAGCTCTTCAGCGGGAATATCCCGGCAAATATCAGGACGGCCAACTCCGCACTTTCCAGAGACGGGTAAAACAATGGAAGGCATTGTGTGGGCCTGGCCTGGAAGTTTTCTTCCCGCAAATCTATAAACCAGGCTATTGGTGTGAATCAGATTTTACAAGGATGAAGAAGCTGGGGATTACCATTTGCGGAGTCCCTTTTATACACATGCTGTATCATTTTGTACTGTGTCTGTCTAACTGGGAAACTGTTACGGTATGTTTTTCGGAAAGCTATGAGAGTTTAAGTGCCGGACTTCAAAATGCTCTCTGGAAGTTAGGCGGCATACCCCGTTATCACAAAACTGATAATTTAACCTGTGCGGTTAACAAGGTCGGCAATCCTGAGGAATTTACTGCCAACTATCAGGGGCTCGCTAATCATTACGGTTTGGAAAGCTGTAAAATTCAGCCACACTGTCCGAATGAAAACGGTGATGTAGAGCAGCGCCATCACCGGTTTAAGAAAGCTTTAGGGCAGGCGTTGATACTTAGAGGCAGCAATGATTTTAACAGCAGAGCTGAATACGAAGAGTTTCTTGAAAAACTGCTCGATCAACTCAATGCCGGGCGTACAAAACTCATGGCAGAGGAGTTGAAAGCTCTGCGGCAATTACCAACTCACAGGCATGAAGATTTCACCAGGGATAAATGTAGGGTAAGCCGATTCTGTACCATCAGGGTTCTTAAGAACAGCTATTCACTTCACAGCAGACTTATCGGAGAAAAGGTTGATGTTCGGATATATGCCGAACATATCGAAGTCTGGTATGCTCAAAGAAGGATTGAAGTATTACCCAGACTGCGTGGTGAAAACGGCCATTACATCAATTACCGCCACGTTATAGATACCCTTGTCCGCAAACCCGGGGCTTTTGAAAACTATCGCTACAAAGGTGATATGTTTCCCACAAGCCAGTTTAGAATCGCTTATGACATCCTGCGTAATCAACATGGGATTAAGCAGGCCAATAAGCAGTATCTGAAAATTCTTGAATTAGCTGCTAAAGAAAATCAAACAGCTGTCAATGAGGCCTTGCGGTTCTTGATCAATCATGCGGATGGGATTGATTTTGATACGGTAGGACAAATGGTCAAATCCGAACAACAGCCGCCGGCTGTAACTGAGGTTTGTATTGGCGATATCGATCTGGACAGTTATGACTATTTGCTTGAATCCGCTGAGGCACTATTGGTATGAGTAAAAATGATTTGCACAAGCAGCTTATAAATCTTCTCAAAGAACTTCATCTGCCGATGTTTCGTGAATATTACGCCGAGTTTGCTCAGAAGGCTGTCGCTGAAGAAATAGGTTATGCACAATATCTGTTCGAGCTGGCTCAGCGTGAATGTGAGGTTCGCAGAGCCAATAAAATCGCAAGGCTTGTTAAGGCTTCAAAGCTTCCCATGGAAAAGACCATGGCAAACTTTGATTTGAAACGTATGCCGTTGAAAATCCGTCAGCAGGTAAAGATATTGCTTGAAGGCTCGTTTGTTGACAGGACAGAGAATATATTGGCCTTCGGCAGGCCTGGCAGCGGCAAGACACACCTATTGTGCGCTATATGCCATGAGCTTGCCCGGCAGGGAAAGCGTGTTTGCTTTACTACGTGTGATTCGATTGTCCAGCAATTGCTCAGGGCCAAAAGGGACCTTGAACTTGATAAGCTGCTGAAGAAGCTTTCACGGTTCGATGTGATGATGATAGATGATTTTGGTTATGTCAAGCAAGACCGAGATGAAATGGAAGTGCTGTTTACATTGTTGGCGTATCGTTATGAACGTGGCAGTATGTTGATAACCAGCAATCTGCCGTTCTCAAAGTGGGAGATAATCTTCAAGGATCCTATGACTACTGCGGCGGCTATAGATCGGCTAGTACACCACAGTGTTGTGCTGGAACTAAATGTTCCGAGCTATCGAGCCGAACAGGCCAGGAAGAGAAAAGATAAGGATAAGTAGTGTCCGAAATTTTGCCCCCCATGGGGGGCACCCCCTAACGGTTATAAGCTAAGGTAAGTATTATGAAATAACGGTAAAAAAAACTGTCGTCGTAGGGAAATTATAATTGACGCCAGACAGCTTGTTGATAGCGTCCCTGTATATGGCGGATTCGCCGGCAACGAAGACCCGGCGCGGCCGCAGAGCACAGTCCCTTTGCCGGCGGCACCTCTGCCAGAGCGGAGGGTCCCCCCGGCTCCGGCAAGCCGCAAGGCGATTCGAACGGCGCAGCATCGCCGGACACCGGAGACGCGTCCCGGTCGCTGCCGGAGGTTTTGCAGAGCACAGTAGCCATTCCCGGCCACACCCTG
>CAYSHS010000444.1:0-2896 GCA_964430845.1 uncultured Pirellulales bacterium
ACTGAATACGGTTGCCAACCAGGATATAACCTGGGAAACCACTGCCATAAAAGACATAGGAATTGACTTATCTGTTTTTGAAGGAAAATTAAGTTTTACGGCAGATTATTACGATAAAACAACTCGAAACATTCTTTATAATATTACTACTCCGGGTGCTTTAGGATTAAATTCTTCCCCTTCAAATGCAGGAAAAGTTAAAAATTCGGGTTGGGATTTAAACCTAAGCTATAAAGAAAAAATGGGAGATTTTTCATTTGAAATAGCTCCAAATTTGTCTTTTGTAAAAACTGAAGTTCTGGTATTAAGCGACGTTGAAAAAGATATCGCAAAAGGTCTTTTTATTGGAGGACCTTTAAATGCCATTTACGGATATATAGCTGATGGTTTATTTGTTGATGCTCAGGACATCCAAAATTCTGCCACCCAACCCTATAATCCGGTTCCGGGAGATATTAAATACAAGGACATTAGCGGACCTGATGGAGTTCCGGACGGGAAAGTTGATCCTTTATATGACAGAAGTGTAATTGGTCAAACATCTCCTACATATTCATATGGGGCCAGGATAAGTGCCAGTTATAAATCGTTTGATTTTTCACTTACGTTTGATGGTGCCGGCGGTATGAGAAGATATCTGAATAATATGGCTGGTAGAGCATTTGCAAATAAATCCAATGTACAGCAATGGATGTGGGATAACAGATGGACTCAGGAAAATCCAAACCCTAATGCTTTATATCCACGGTTTTATTTACACGGTGGTGGAAATGACGAACCTTACGATTATATTTCAACATTTTGGGCATGGGATGCTTCCTACCTGAAAATAAGATCTGCACAAATTGGTTACAATGTTCCGGAATCTGTTACTCAAACATTAAATCTTCAAAAGATCAGGGTATATATTTCTGGCAGAAATCTCCTCTGTTTCGATAGTTTTTTTCCCGGTTGGGATCCGGAGCTTAATGTTCAAACCGGGGAAGGTGTTCATTATCCGATGTCAAGGACATTTATACTGGGGTTAAATGTTAATTTTTAAAATAGAAATATTATGAAAGCATATATAAAAACAATACTAATTACCTTATCTGTCTCATGTGTATTTTTTGGTTCATGTGAAAAGGGAATTCTGGATAAGCAGCCTTTGGATCAGATTTCGACTGAAAATTTTTGGACTACCCCGGAGGATGTTGATTTAGCTTTGGCAGGTGTTTATAATAAAGCCACAACATGGAGCAGTGCTAATCATATTTGTGAATTCGATGACAATACAGATAATGGAATTGATCGAAAAGCAAATCAATCATTTCTTTCCTATGGAACTTTAAATCCGGCATCTTCCGAAATAAAAAGTTACTGGAACAATTCATACAGGGAAATTGCCGGATGCAACTATTTTTTGGGAAACATTGAAAAAGTGGAAAGTTTAAATGCTGGCAAGAAAGCGCAGATGATAGCTGAAGTCCGGTTTTTGAGGGCTTTCACTTATTTTAATATGTCGCAGTACTGGGGCGGTGTTCCACTAGTTACAAAACTCTTGACAATGGAAGAATCTATTACCATAAACAGTTCATCTAAGGACGAAATTGAGAGCTTTGTTTTAAGCGAACTGAGTGCAATTGAAAATGATCTGCCGGCAACCAGACCCTCAGGTGAACAGGGCAGGATAGTAAAAGCTGCAGCATTGGCCATCAAAGGTCGTTTATTAATGGCTGAGGAAAAATGGGTTGATGCAGCAGTAGCTTATAAAGCAATAATAGATCTGGGTGTCCACAATATCGACCCATTGTATGCTGAACTTTTTAACGGGAAAAATGAAGGAAGCAGTGAAATTATTTTTTCAAGAAAATATTTAGCCGGCGAAATAGGAAACAGTACACAACTATATTACCGGCCAAGTGTTGACGGAGGATGGCATCACATGAATCCTTTTCAGAGTCTGGTTGATGCCTATTTATGTGAGGATGGTAAAACAATTGAGGAAAGTGCACTATATGATCCCATGAATCCTGTTGTTAAAAATGGTATTAATTACAGGGATCCCCGGTTGCTTTACACAATCTTTTATCCTGGAATATCAACCATTAAAGGACGAGTTTATCAGGGACACCCTGATTCAACTTCAGTTATTGGAGATTTGTTTACATACGATGCCGGAATGACCGGATACTGCTTGCAAAAGTATGTAGATAATCCATATACCGCCGATGTATATAATTCCGGAGTTGACATACCGATTATACGTTATGCAGAAGTTTTACTAAGTTACCTTGAGTGTAAAATAAATGCTGGAAGTTCAATTGATCAAGCTTTACTGGATTTAACAATAAATGCCGTTAGGAGCAGAGCTTCCGTGCAAATGCCAGCGGTAGTCGAAACCGATCCTGTAAAACTGATGGATATTCTAAAGCGGGAACGAAGAGTAGAGCTTGCCTGGGAAGGTTTAAGGTACTGGGATTTGAACCGATGGGAAGACGCTACTGCAATTCTTGACGACAAACCTATGTACGGAATATTTCTTACAAATGATCCGGCAAATTATACCAGATTTCCGGTTGGACCTAATGGTAATTATTTTGTAATAAATTTGAAATACAAATCAACCGATATTCCGTGGCCAATTCCACAGGATGAATTAGATATTAATACTTCCATGAGCCAAAAAGATAACTGGAAATAATTTGATCGACAAGAGTTAAGCGCTATTATCTAGGATATTATTTTATTAAGGATATAGCGCTTAATTTATTCTATCGGGTTTTGATAGGGGATCAAATTTAAATTTTACTTATTAATGTTTGGATACTTCTTTTAAAACCAAAACAACGGAAAGATAAATTTGCATCACTTAAAAATAATCAAGCAGAAACTGAGCCTTCAAATGAGCAAAAGC
>CAYSHS010000445.1:0-2889 GCA_964430845.1 uncultured Pirellulales bacterium
TCAGGAACAGGGTGAGTGACATCGTCACCCGTCATGGTGACACAGTCCAGCACAGTCATGGAGCCTGCGCCGTCGAAATCTACTGCCTTTTCGTAACGCCTGGCCAACTGAGTGTATAAATCTCCGGGATAGCCGCGATTCGAGGGAACCTGCTCCATAGTAATCGCGATTTCCTTCAAGGCATCCGAAAAAGCAGTCATATCGGAAAGAAGCACAAGAACATCTTTGCCCTGCAAGGCATATTGCTCGCCAACCGCCAATGCCAAATCGGGTATCAGGAGGCACTCCACAACAGGGTCAGCGGCGGTATGAATAAACATTATTGTTCTTCCAAGAACGCCTGCTTCATCGAAACGATGACGGAATGTAAGGTAGTCATCGTGACGCAGACCCATGCCGCCAAGAATGATGACTTCCGCGTCAGCCTGCATACCGACTCTTGCAAGCAAATCATTATATGGCTCGCCTGCGGTCGAGAAAATCGGCAGTTTTTGCGAACCGACAAGGGTATTGAAAATATCAATCATCGGGATACGCGTGTGTATCATTTTATCCGGCACCCTGCGTTTCGTAGGATTCACGGCGGGAGAGCCTATTTCAACTGTTTCCGCTTTTACCTCGGACCTTCCGTCCCTGGGTTGTCCCGAGCCGTCAAAAACTCTGCCCAGCAAAGCGTCACTGAAAGGCACTTGAAAAGACTTGCCGAAGAAACGGATTTTATCACCAGTAGAGACACCTTCGGTGCCTCCGAATATCTGGAGGCTCACCTGGTCGTCTTCAAGTCGAATAACCTGTGCCAATGAAGAGCCTTGACCTGTTGCGATAACAGCCAGCTCGTCATAACCAATTCCCTGAGCTTTTACAGTTACGACATTACCGGCTATTTTTGAAATTTCATCATAAAAAGTTCTCATTATGAATCGCCTTTATATTTTTCAATTCTTCGAGATATTATATTTATTATAATTTTTATTTTTTAACTCATATCACAGTCATGGATTCCTGCCTTTGCAGGAATGACAGACAAAGCATCCGGATTTTATGCATTTGCCTGCTGAAGCTCATCTTCTTCTTTGTCCCGGGATTCGGAATTTTCGGTTTTATTAAGAAGAGACCGGATATACTCATCAATTTCATCGAGTATTCCTTTGAAGCTGCCTCTTTCAATTTCTTCTTTTTCTTCTTCAGCAGCAGCTTTACTTAGCGGCTCATCCCGCCTTTTGGATTCGGGAATAACACTTTCATCCCAGGGCGCATAATTCCAGTTAATGAACATGCTGCTTATTTTCTTGAGGCAGTGGCGTGCTTCATCCTTATTCCTGAAATCAAAATCAGCCTCGATTATTTCGAGTATCTTGTCGAATACGAAACGCTGGCGATCAACAGATGTTGCGGCATCGACCTTATCGAAGGCATTCTGCTGCAGGTAAGCCGAATCGAAGAATTCGGATTTAAGCATTATTGTAAAATCATCTATTGGCGTGCCTTCCTCGCCTACTACAGTCATCATCTGGTGAATTTCATCGCCTCGTCTTAATACATGATTTATTCTCGCGACTTTTTCCGACTCGATAATCCCTTTATATTTGCTCCAGCTATCCAGCGGGTCGATAGCCGGGTACCTTCTCGCATCACTTCTTGCCCTGCTCAAGCCATGAAAGGCGCCGACTACTTTAAGAGTTGCCTGTGTCACCGGCTCGTCGAAGTTTCCGCCTGCAGGACTTACCGTCCCGCCCACAGTGACAGATGCGATTCGTTTGTCGCGTAACTCGATTGCCCCAGCCCTTTCGTAAAAACTCGCTATGCGGCTTTCGAGGTATGCAGGGAATGCCTCTTCGCCTGGAATTTCTTCGAGCCTTCCTGAAATTTCGCGCATAGCCTGTGCCCATCGGCTGGTCGAATCAGCCAGAAGCAGAACGTTCAAGCCGATCTGCCTGTAATACTCCGCTAAAGTCATTCCCGTATAAACGGATGCGTCACGTGCGGCAACAGGCATAGCTGATGTATTGCAGATTATGATTGTTCGTTCCATAAGGCTGCGTCCCGTGCGAGGGTCCTGGAGCTTCGGGAATTCACGAATAGTATCGACGACTTCTCCCGCTCGTTCGCCGCAGGCTGTGATTATTACAATATCGACATGCGCATGACGCGAGGTGATTTGCTGAAGCACTGTTTTTCCCGCGCCGAAAGGCCCCGGGATACAATAAGTCCCGCCCTGCACGATAGGGAACATCGAATCGATTATGCGAACGCTCGTTACCATAGGTTTTGTCGGAAGCAGGCGTCTTTTAGTCACACATAAAGGCCGCTTGACAGGCCATGATTGCTCCATTGTTACTTTATGCTCATTGCCTGAAGCATCTGTCAATATCGCAATTTCCTTTATAATCGGATAAGAACCAGGCTCTGCTATGGATTGAACTGTAAACTGACCATCCCATCCGAAAGGAACCATGATATTGTGCTCGAAAATGCTTTCAGGAACGCTTCCGAGCGTATCAGCAGCCTGAACTACATCGCCGACTTTGACTTTCGGAGCCCAGTCCCATTGACGTTCGGTATCGAGAGCGTGAATATAATTTCCCGGCTCAAGAAAGAAGCCCACCTTTTCGGCCAATTGCGGCAGCGGATTTTGAAGTCCATCGTAAATCTGCCCTAACAGACCAGGACCTAAAAAGGCAGAGAGCATTTGCTCCTCGAAAATCACTTCGTCTCCTACACACAGACCTCTTGTTTCCTCGAATATCTGAAGGTCAGCGGAATCGCCTCGAACGCGAATAATCTCACATAAAAGTTTTACGCCATCGCTTCTTACACAATAGCCCACAGCATTCTTCACAATATTGTCGCTTGTTTGAGCAACAACCATGTTTCCAAAGACGGCCTTAA
>CAYSHS010000446.1:0-2887 GCA_964430845.1 uncultured Pirellulales bacterium
GAAAAATAATTGTACCTACCTGCTCCAAAATCGGCAGTATAGATACCAGGTGCAAGCCAGTTGCCACAATTGTCCTTGCCCTCCCAATGAAATACCTGTGATGTAACCAAAGCTGAGGTGTTGAGAGTTTCTGTAGAATAAAACAGATTATTATAATACGGATTATCAACTATGTAAAAACCGGCATAATCTGCCCACCAGTGTTTGTCCTCCCTAATATTGTATATGAAATCCTTACCCGAACCCCAGGTTGAGTAGTCATTATCGCTGGAGATAGTTGTATCGAAGACAACAACGTAACATACGTCGTTAATATCGCAAAAGGATGAATCGTTATCTTGAACCCTTAATTCAAGCTTATAAAGGCCGATATCACTAAATGCCCAATATCCATATGCACCTGTGAATTGGTTTATATAAGTGTAATCATAACCGTTGTATTTGAAAATCTTCCACTTCCAATAGGTAATTTCATAACCCTCTCCAAGAGAATCATTGTCGTGAGAAGAGCTACCGTCGAAATAGGCAGTATAGCCATCATAAAGTTCCCCATTATAAACACCAATATATTGCGTGTAAGGATTATCTATTACAGATGTCGGTAGTTCATTAGTACATGCATTCGCTTGGCTTTCCATAAGACATATTGAAGCTAAAATCATCATTATTGTCAAGTTATATCTGTTCATTGTGCACCTCCTTGATTTAATGGTGAAAAGAAGGGTGCTGACGAACGGCCGTTCACACTCATAAATTCTTCTACTTGCTTCGCCCTTTCAGATTCCAGTTTATGAAGCCGGATTTTGCTTTTAGCTGCATTTACAGCAGAACTTTCAGGAAAATTATCCAAAACCTGCTGATAGGCATCTAAAATCAGCTTGTCAGCGGAATCGCCTGAGATGAGGCCTTCCTGCTTCATACGCTCATAAACAGACGGTATTATACCGGCTACGCCCCCGGCAGCTTCGTATTCCGGCCAGTTATCGAGCTGGTACTAATAAAAAACCCGCGAGCAAATCGCGGGTTTGGTGGTTAGTTACTATTGATTCTTAAAATTATTCAGCTTTGTTGGGTTTCTTTTATGTTCTACCATCCGAAAGGATTCCAATACCATGTGCCGTTTATTCGTTTCATAGTAACTTTTAAGTTTCCCGCAGCATTTATATCGCTTTGATCATTCCTTGAAGATGTATGAGCCTTGTAAGCTTCGGCACCGTTGGGAATCATAAAAGTTAAATCTGCCGTTTCATACCCTTTAACATCTTTCGGCATCGTACCTGCCTCAACGTTTAATATTCCATTATCGAGAGTTGCTTCTAATGAAAGCTTCAGATGATAGTCGTCGTAATTATTCAATTTTGCTTTCGCTAAATCCTCAAGAATCTTTTTCTCTAAATCCATAGCTTCGGACATTTCATCATTGTCTTTTTCTCGTTTCTTCAATGGTATTAATTTACCGTTATCAAGAACCGGAATTGTCAATGGATCGTAATTTCCGTCAATAATACTTTGTGAAATTTGGTTATAGGCAATTATAGCTTTATTGACACAGTCGATTAAATATTTATCACTAACAATATTGGAATCTGTATTTATTGGTGAGTCTGAAAAAGGTGCCCATAGCCAGCCTTCGTTGATTCTTATCATATTTGCAGTTAAGTCTCCGGTCTTTGGCGATAATAATGATACATGAGCCGCGTTAGTACCATATTTTTTCAGTATATCGGCGGAGCCCTGTATATCGAATGTGATATTAGCCTTTACTCTGTTAAAGACAACATTCGGTTTGGGAGTTGCTGCGTTATTATTTTCTGTGCCGCGGATTATTGAAGGCATGAAATTATCAATTTCTGTTTCGATTTCAGCTTTAATTTTGAATTCATTAAAATTCTTAAATCCTGCTTTTTGTATATCCTGAAGAACCTCGTTTTCAATTAATATACTCTTCATATCTTTATCAATTCGTGCCTTTAGATATGCTTTCAACGCATCAAGTGCAATAGCTTTTATATTTGCACCTTCAACTGTTTCATTCATATCAACAATCTCGAAAGACTCAACAGGCTTTGTTCTTGTATTTGTAACAGTTTTTTTCTCCTCCTGCTCTTTTCGCCATTCGGCATAAGTCTGTTTCTTTAAGAGCCTATCTACTGGTGTTGCTCCACCTTCATTAAGAAAGTCTTCACGATATTTTTTAAGAGTTTTTTCTGATGTTTTCGTAGGCTCCATAATTTCAGCATATCTGTCTATTTTATGTTTTACGAGAGGCTCAAATTCAGATTTACTAAGCAAAGGATTTGAGCCGGAAGAATTCTTTTGTATCAAAGAAAGAATAAAATCTACTTGTGAATATTGGTATGAGCCATAGACAAAATTGCTAAAAGCACGTTTTGCCATCGCGTCGTCTGTATCCCCTGGCGATCTCCAGGCAGAAACATTAGAATACTTATTAAAAAACTGTTTCGCTCCAGGCATGTCTCTTTTTAGCATCTTGCCTGTAAAACAGCCAATTATACCTGCAAAAGTACGTAAAGACATAAATTTGTTATCTTTCTCATTTGAGTTAATCAAATGTGATTGGATGTAATTATCAACAAAATTAATATCATCTTTCGTTCCGACAATTCCAAGAAGCCATAAACCACCAGCGGCATAAGTGTAATTACTATCATCTTTTTCAAGATAGAAAAGAACGTACGGTTTTACATCCGGGTTAATACGATTGATTGGAAAGTACTTATTACTTGAACGAAAATCTGGATTTAACATCGGAAGCAGGGAATCGCGAACAGAAAGATATTTATTATCAGGTTCTGATGTATTCTCAGTCGCAAATAAGATTGCTGCCATTAAAAATATTGATAAAACAAATAGCAGTGCAAAAATA
>CAYSHS010000447.1:0-2877 GCA_964430845.1 uncultured Pirellulales bacterium
GATGGGAGCGATTTTCATAAAGTTCGGTCGGGCACCGACTATGTTAATAATTTTTATCATGCAATTATCTATTTTATAATCAAATTACAAAATTTTTTACAAATCTATAATCGAAATTATTTATCAACAAGAGTTTTGCAAAAATTCAGTTATCAAGATCACTTATTACTGATTTATCTATACTATAACGGTTCTTAATTATCGATATGCCCCATGGAAAAAGAAAACTTGCCACTTGTGTACCTCTTCTGAACTTAAAAAATCGAATCTGTAAATAATGTATAAAGGCACTTGCTTGTTTAGACATTTTGATTTTCCATAGAAATTTACACATAGCTCGGGGGCCGAGAATAATATATAAATCCGTCATGATGTGATAATATAATTGTTTGAATATATTCCTTTCATGTTTTTTCTCATTATAATATTTCAAGAAAGAGCAGGCAGACTTTTCAGGCATTTTACTTATAATATTATTTTTAGAACCTGTTAAAATAACTCCTGTTGCTTTCTTGCTCTGCCCGAAAGATTCCCGCGGAACACCTTTTTCTTCCAAAATCCTCCTTGGGATAGGTCGGTCATATCCATTATGAAGCGTCCAGGGAGACATCTCATTGGAAAAAGTGATTTTATTAACGGAGGGCATACTTGCTGCTCCGGCATAAGCAAGCGGGACATGTATGAACCCGATTCTTAAACGCGTTTCATACACAGAAGCACCACTCAAACCCCCGGTCTTAAAATCAGTGCTAACCTTGTCCTTTGACCTTGTCCACATAACATCGCCAAAATGCCCCGTCAGCAAAACACGCTGCTTAATATCATCTTCAAAAAGAATCACGGGGTCATAGTATAAATTCCCTGAAGCAGTATTTTCTGCAATAAATAATTCCGTGTCGAAATCAAAATATTTCCAGCGGTCTCTTAAAATGATATTTTTATATCCGATTATTCCTACAATTTTCTCGGCGCCATCTTCCGAATGTTGTTTGTTGTGCCTGTATTTTCCGAAAAGCTGGTCTTTGGGCCTGGCATTTTTCAAATTCATTACATCTCTGCAACCTGCCTCATAGGCAAGCGCTGATATACAGGAGGAATCATACCCGCTTGAAGCGGTTGCAAGCAATGTATATTTCCTGGAACGGTCCTCAGAAGCTGCGTTATCTCTTATCTGTTTAATGGTATTTACAAGAAAGTTTTTGTAATCGTTGAAATCAGAAAAGTCACGCATGAAAGGTTTGGATACTTTTGTAAGGTTAAGCTGTTTGTCAACTTCAACATTACAGCAGCAAAAGGACATTATTTTCTTCCCATTTTTTAATGGAAATGATTTAACACTTTTTTCGAGACCAAGTGTTATAGAATCGTAATCCGCCTGATAATCAAAATAAGAAGGATTTAAATCGTTTCCTGACAGCGATAAAACAAAGGAAAGAGAATTCGAGATATAAAGGGAGTTTTCTTCATGTATCGCAAATAATCGTTCCAAAGTGTGCGTTGGTGTTACAAAAACAGCTTTGTCATTTAAGGCTTTGCCCCCGGAACCGTAAAAAACAGGAGTTTTATCGAATCCTTTCTCTTTAAAAGGAAGATTCCAGGCACCTTCAACAAATACAGATTTTTCTATTTCTACCCAGAGGCCGCAATAAACATCGACCAGGTCACAATCCTTTGTTATTCGGCAGGCCCAGGAAAGGTTTGGTAAGGTGCTCAATTGAATAAAATTAAATTTCATATTGATTTCCTTTTTACGATTTCTATTTTAGTACCCTGGAATAAAAGTTATGCTAAGGTTGTTTCTTCCTGGTTAATATAATTCGTTTTTTCCGGAACACTGAGCTGTCTTTTTATTTTCAGGGAAATTTTACTATTATTGGCAAGCAGCATTTTAATAAAATATGCTGTATATGTAACAAGTAGTGCCAGTGCCCCGGCTGTTAAAATTACTACCAGAGATTCAACTCCCGATAAAAGCAGAAGAAGAATTATAATTACCGGTGAAAATGACATTATCAATCCCGGCACATAGCATTTTATATAATCATCGAATTTCAATGGTATTACTCTGCGACTCCAGAAAATCTGCATAAATAGAGCCGTGTAATTACTGATAACAATCGTTAGCGCGGCACCAGTCAATCCCCAGTAAACAATGGCAGGGTATATGAAAAGAACATTAATTGAGGTCACTAAGATAACAAAATTCCTCTGCATATAAGGCTTCCCAACAGCCATATAGACCGAGCTGAAAACCGGGCTTTGTGTTTTAGCCAATGCCTGCATGATGAATAAGACGCATGGAATTGTTGCATCGACATACTGTGGTCCCCAGAGAAAAAACAGCAAGCCCGGGGAGCATGCCATCATATATACAAGCAGAGGTAAAATCGCAGAGGCAATCATTTCACTAACCTGGAGCATTGCCTTATTAAGTGCCGTTTTATCATCCTGTTTTTTCGCGAACCCCGGTAATATTACAGGATTTACTACCTTACCCAAAAAAATCAGGGGAATACTTGCAAGCTGTCCGGCCAGTGCAAACAGTCCTAATGCCTCTTCCGATACCATTTTCCCGAGCACAAAAGTTGGAGTAACAACTCCTATTATAGATAAGCTCGGTAATCCAAACATGCCGCGTGCGAAAGTTGTCAATTCTTTTAAGCAGCTTCTATCTATGCCAGGCCTTGGCCTGAAGGGCGCTATAATATATGATAAAAAGCATAAACAGAAATTTTCCGCAACATAACCTATTACCAAAGCCCAGATGTTCTTCAAAAAAAACGCACATACGATAGTCACTATAGTCCCGAATAGTGCACTGCCTTGTATATACAAGACTACGAGACCGAATTTATATTCTTTTTGGAGCACATGCGC
>CAYSHS010000448.1:0-2875 GCA_964430845.1 uncultured Pirellulales bacterium
TGATAAACTACGAAGGTACAAAGAATAATAACTTAGTACTTACACTTTTTGGATTAGTTATTGAAAGTCTTAAACCAATTCAAATAATATGTAGAAAAGATAACAAACAACTTTCCAAATTGGTAATTCCGATTGAAGAAGCAATTCCAAAATCAAAAGAGCAACAATCAACATAATATTAATTTAAGATGAACAGATTTCTGTTTATTGTATAGTAACCTACTATTATCTTAGACTTAGTACAATAACAGTTGTTTTTTTGGAGATAATGATATGACTTATATGATGATTATTTTGTTGATAAGTTTTTTGATATTTATTCATGAGCTTGGTCACTTTTTAGCCGCGAAGGCTTCCGGCATTCCTATCGCTCGATTTTCAATCGGATTCGGGCCGGTTTTGTTTTCACGAAGGATAAAAGGGACGGAATATTGCATTTCCGCCTTTCCTCTTGGCGGCTATGTAATGCCGGATGGAATCAACGAGCTTGACGACCTTTACAGCATACCACTCAGGAAAAGGCTGTTTTATACATTTGGCGGGCCGCTCTCGAATATCTTATTTGCGATGTTCGGCTTTTTGTTATTGAACCTGATTGTGGGCAAAACTTCTTTCTCTTCGATTGTTATTGACCCGATACGCCAGACTTTTCTTGTTATGTATCAAATCTTCAGTTCCATCGGTTTGATTTTCAAGCATCCCGACCAGCTATCGGGAGTAGTTGGAATTGTCACGCAGGGCAGCGAATTTGTCGGCGTGAGTTTCACAAGGCTTATCAACTTCGCGATATTATTGAGTATAAATTTCGCGGTATTTAATCTTCTCCCCCTGCCGCCTCTTGACGGCGGAAGCATAATGATTTACCTGCTCGGGAGAATAAATACCAAACTGCTGAAAATACATATTCCTCTTGCTATTACCGGCTGGGTGCTTCTTCTTGGTTTGATGTTATATGCAACCGTACTCGATATCGGCAGAATATCATCGGGAATAGCCGCATAATGGATTCTCTGCTTCCAGGGAATGATAAAGTCAATAATCAGTGAAAATTTGCGTTTATCTGTTGTTCATAATATACCTACTGTTTTTTCTTGAATTTTTTTCTCGTTTTTGTAATTATACCAGAAATCGTATTATTACTATTGGAAAGACAAAAAGAAAATGAAAAGACAGGCAGCAGTAGATGAATATATCCAGCCTTTTCCAAAGGAAATTCAAATTATTTTAGAAAAGATTAGAAAATTAATTAGAAAATCCGCTCCAAAGGCTGATGAGAATATCAGCTACGGCATACCGACATTTGATATGAATGGAAAGCATTTGGTCCATTTTGCGGCGTTTAAAAAACATATCGGATTCTTCCCGACTCCATCGGCAATAGCCGCGTTCAAAAAAGATTTATCAGGTTACAAAACATCAAAAGGTACCATACAGTTTCCGCTTGATAAACCGATTCCTTATGATTTAATGAAAAAGATTGTTGAATTTAGAGTTAAAGAAACTGAGGCAATATGAGATATATAGCGCTTCTGCGTGGAATAAATGTTGGCGGTAATAAAAAAGTAGAAATGAAAAGACTGAAAATTCTGTTTGAGTCTTCCGGCTGCAGCAATGTATCAACTTATATCAATTCAGGGAATATAATCTTTGAATCTGACAAAGAACGAAATGTGATAAAAGAAGAAATTGAAAAGATTCTGAAAAAGGAATTTGGATTTGATATTCCTGTACTCATTAAAACAAAGCAGGAGATAAAGAAGATAGCAGATGCTATTCCAAAGACATGGCAAAACGACACTGAACAGAAGACCGATGTCGCTTTTTTGTTCAAGGAGATAGATTCAAAAGAAGTTATTAATCTTCTACCAATAAAAAAAGAATTTATTAATATTAAATACATCAGAGGAGCAATTTTCTGGAATGTTAAAAGAGAAAATGTTAATAAAAGTCATCTGACTAAAATTATCAGCCATAAAATATACCAGTCAATGACTGTAAGAAATATTAATACTGCCAGATATCTGGCAGAAGCCTTAAAATAAAAGAAAAGAGGTAAAAAATGGGAGCACTTTGGGAAATTTTGCAGACCGGCATGATGTACGGCCAGTATAAAAAATCAGGTTCAGTAGAGGAACGCGTTGAGTTTCTTGAGAAAAAGCTTTTAGCTACACAGAACACTTTACAAAAGCTCGTCAAAAAGATAGAGGAAATGCACGGCCTCGACATAGACGGCGACGGCAGAATCGGCTGAACCATTTACTTTCTATAAATGGAAAATAGCGGCGGTTATTCGAATATTTAACTCTTTGAAAAAAAGTATTGAAATTGAACTTTATATAAAGGCCAAATATGTAAAACATGAAGAGATATTTAAACAGTATTATAATTTTGATTAGCACAGGCTTACTTTGTATTTTAGGTCCATCTTGTCTTAGTTCTCTGGGACAACTTTATGCTGATGGTTGGCTGAAACGGCAGGTCATAATTACTATTGTCGATGCCAACACTTTAGAGGTTATTTCTGATACACGGATTAAAGTGACAGAGCCTAATTATATGCAAACTTTTCTTGATAATGATAGAATCAAAAAAGAGAAAAAGTATAATGGCATAACAGATAGTAAAGGTGTGGCAGAATTATTTTTATATTTTGCTTTTAGTTCCAAAACCAGATGGGGAATTACAACAGGTTCCTTTTCATTGAAAGCTGGTACCGTTCATGTACAGAAAGAGGGCTATGAACCTTTCGAGAGCGAATTCAGTCAATTGGTTAATGAAACCCAGCGTTCTGTGAATAATAAATCCTCTATAAAAATCTGTATAAAATTAAAGCCTTTACTTAATAATAAATAGGAATAGTCAGATAGAAGTATTG
>CAYSHS010000449.1:0-2862 GCA_964430845.1 uncultured Pirellulales bacterium
ATCCACATTGACTGTGCCGACCTTTAGTTTTCCTTGATATTCTTTTGCAATAGATTTCATTATGGGTGCGACCATGCGGCAAGGCGCACACCAATCGGCGCCAAAATCAACCAAACATGGCAAATCCGATTTAATTACTTCTTCTTCAAAGTTTTCATCGGTTAAAATAACCTCCATTCAAATGCCCCCTTTCGATTGTTCGAAAAATATTTATTTGTTTATCTTTTAAGGTCTTTTTAATAAATGCAATTTGGCGCTGTGTAATTTTCTTAAAAAAGGATCTTTTTTAAATTTTGCATTCCATCCTTTCACAATGATCCACCCGCCAAAACGTATTAGGTCGTTACGCCAAGGACGATACCATTTCTTCCAGCCCTTCTTAATATTGTGCAAAAAGAAAATCAAGCCGGGGAAGGAAAAAATATTTAAACCTATTTTAAAAAAATATTTAAATTGATAGAACTTTCCCATAATTTTTCTGACACAAGACTGCATCTGTTCAGCGCTCATTGGATTATCAGGTTCAAATAATGGAAAATTACCATCATAATATTCCCATCCGACATCCTGAAGAGGATAAATCCTTTCTTGTTTTTTAAGCCTTTCTCTTAATTGCGTGCCCGGTAAAGGTACCGGAAGTAAAATTTGTATCGTGTCAATCTTTGCTTTTTTGATAAACCTTCGAAAAACTTTTACCCGTTCATCAGCCGATATATTAATGTTTGTGCCTTCCCGCGATGGATAACCGAAAATAAACATCCCATGAACTAAAAATCCAAACTTATGAAATGTCTTTGAAAATTGAATCATATCTTCCGGAGTCACATTTTTATTCATTGCTTCTAATTCTTCTTTAATGGGCGATTCAAAGCCAATGGATACCGTATTAATACCTGCCTGGCGCATGGCCGAAAGCAGTTCATGATCTTTGGCTTTATCTAATCTTATTTGAACGTTTATATCCAGCCTTCGATGTATCTTTTCCTGATAATCCTTTAATATATTGCAAAACCTTATTGTCTCGTTTCTTTGCTGCCCAAAAAGATCATCAACGATAAAGAAATGCCTTGCATCCTTTGTTTCAACAAGATAACTGATATGCTCAAGAAGACGTTCAGGAGAAGCGTAACGTGGTTTCCCTTTTACTGTGCAAAATTCGCAATTCATACCGCAACCGCGAATCCTCTCAACAGGATAAAGTTTGATTTTAGCGTAACGCACCAAGGAAAAATCCGGCAAAGGCAATTTATCAAAATCTGTCAAAGGTTCCCTCCGGGGAGTATAAATAATATCTTCACCTCTTTGATAAGCAATGCCTTTGACATTAGCAATTTTCTTTTTTCCTTGTATAGCAATTAAAAGATCTTTTATCGTTTCTTCTGCCTCTCCAATGACTACGTAGTCAATACTATTTGACAAAGCCTCAGAAATATTATCATCAACAAAATGCTGACCACCCGCGATAGTCACAACCCCTCTGTCTTTATAAAACCGGGCTATTTTATGCAGCCGGGGAATCGTACTGGTTAAGCCGCCATACAGACCAACGATGTCCGCTGGCCTGGTCTTTTGTAAAAATTCGTGATCGACTTCTCCAAGTTGATTTCGGGAACCGTATCTGCGGAAATTATTTTCATCAATAACCTCAGCATCCCATTTGGGTAATCTGTTCACAACACTGGCAACACATACAGGTCCTAAAGCTGTGGTTATATTCGCTATATGAGAATAAATGTTCAAAGAGGGGTATGCGGGAACAACAATTCTTAATCTGTATCTTTTTCCGGTAAAATTGACCATAAAATTTTATCCCTTAACTTTTTTCCGCACAGAATTTATCTTACCGTTCATTGTTAATTTTTTGTCTTTTCTATCATCAATCTTAATAGTCGTTACCACTCTTTTTATGCCCGACTTAAATATGGTATTATGCATTTTTTTCGCGATATTCAACAATACCTCTAATGAAGCTGATTCAACTATCGTCCCCATTGATGTCAATTCATACCGGATGCCTCTTTGTCTCTTTAATACTTTTGCTGTATCTGCCACATATTGACTAACAGAAGCTGTCGGAGTTCCCACCGGGACAATGCTAATTTCCATAATAGGCATTTTTTATTCCCCTTTTGATCTTTCATTTATAAATA
This sequence comes from uncultured Pirellulales bacterium, assembly GCA_964430845.1. Classification (GTDB taxonomy): domain Bacteria; phylum Planctomycetota; class Phycisphaerae; order Sedimentisphaerales; family Anaerobacaceae; genus JAFGPS01. The sequence continues at coordinate 2,151 of CAYSHS010000449.1, forward strand.
AAAGCGGGAACACAATATCGCTCACACAACAAGGCAGCCAAACAGCCAAAAAAAGAAAGAAAAGAATGCCGACATACATTATCCAGTTTAAAGGCTGCCCTATAGCCATAATCATATGAAATAAAGATGCCCAGGTACTTAATAAAACATGTCCCGCATGCGGAAACTTTGTTGAAGGCCGAAAATAAGCAATAGCTATGCCGCCTATGGCTAAAGGGTTTACTAACCACCACTTTTCTATAAAACCTAAATGTATTCCTCTGTTCGGCATGCCAAGGACAATTTCTCCGAAGTAAGGGATAACAGAATCACTTATTGTCGCAATGCCTACAGAACCTATATATCCGACCACAAGAAGAACCCAAATGCTGCATCTCTTACTCTGCCCCCCGCATTTATGAAATTCATACATAGAAGCCGTTACCAAAGCGCTTAAAACAACATGTATCGGATGAAGCACATAAAAAATATTAAATGAAGTAGCAGATGGCAATTTCTGAAAAATCACCATAATAATAACTCCTGTGATGGCTCCGAAAATTGTGAAAGGGGCGTGTATTTTAAGCTCTTTTGAAATTTGACTAAATTTTTCCATTTTCAGACTCCTATTTTATAAAATCAAATTTAACCCTGTACCAACTATTAATGCAACAAAAAGCATAATCATTGTTGCTTTTATCATATCCATTATTCCCAATTCCCGGAGTAAAAC
>CAYSHS010000450.1:0-2860 GCA_964430845.1 uncultured Pirellulales bacterium
GCCGGCAGGAGCAATCCTTTGGGTGTATTACAAAGTCAAGGACAAAACTCCAATATATATGATCCAGGTTTATTGGAATATAAAAAGACTTATTATTGGCGAGTTGACGTCATTCAGAAACAGCCGGAGGAAATAATATATAAAGGTAATGTATGGAATTTCACTACGGCATCTGAACCTGAATTAGTTGCTTATTATTCAATGGACGAAGGTTCAGGTGTATTTGTTGAAGATGTTACAGGTAACGGCCACGATGGCACAATACAGGGAACAGTAAATTGGGTACAAAGCATACCTGGTTTCGATACAGCACTTGATTTCCCTGGCCAAAACAATAGTTACGTAGATACAGGAAACTGGTATCCCCCCGGGGAAGAAGGATCACTTTCTGTTTCAGCATGGATCCATTGGGCTGGAAGTACCGGTAACTGGCAGGGAATAGTAACTCAGACAACAGGGCAGGGAACAGGGCAGGCAGTATTCCAACTCGTTCTGAACAATAATACTTCCGGACTTGGAGTCGGTGGTGGCAATATTCCGGAATACTTTGATTGTGTTCCTCCTGTGGGACAATGGGCACATGTAGCTTTTTCGTTCGATGGAACCAAAGCAACAGTTTATATGGATGGCCTTGAAGTTGGAACAAGCTATAATTATGCCGTACAAACAAGAGATAATGCAAATGTCAGAATCGGGATATCAATTGTTAGTTCCAGTATTATTTGCCCCTTTAATGGCATTATCGACGAGGTCTATTTATTCAATGGCGCTTTAAGCCAAGCCGAGATTCAACAGGTTATGGAAGGAACTTATGGTATCGCAAAAGGTGAGGCTCTTGTTTCTAATCCATCTAATAAAACAACAGATATACAGCGTGATGTGATTCTTAGATGGAAGCCCGGAGAATATAGCTATACTCATAATGTATTCTTCGGGACAAATTTCAATGATGTTAATAACGCAACAATAGATTACCCTCTTGGTGTAATCGTATCTGAAGCTCAGGCCAAAGATGCAAATGCCTTCTCGCCGGGAATTCTTGAATTCGGCCAGACTTATTATTGGCGCGTAGATGAAGTAAATTCTCCATTAGAACCTGGTGTATATAAGGGTCATGTATGGCAATTCACGGTTGAACCTTACACATATAAAATACCGCCTGAGAATATTATCGCCACCGCAATAAGCAGTATCAGGAGTAAATCTCCGAATAGAACCATAGACGGATCAGGTCTTGATCCCAATAATTCTAACCTGCATTCAAATGAACCTACTCAAATGTGGCTAAGCAGCGGCTTAGATACCGGGCCGGTCTGGATACTATTTAAGTTTGATGCTTCTTACAATTTGTACCAGATGTTTGTCTGGAATTATAACGGTCCGGATATCGATACTGGATTCGGCTTAAAAGAAGTCACTGTCGCTTATTCCGAAGACGGTATGGTATGGACGGTACTGCCAGATGTAAACGAATTTGCACAAGCACCTGGTACAGACGACTATCAATACAATACAATTGTAGATTTTAACGGCGTGGCGGCAAAATATGTCAAAATAATTGCCAATAGTAACTGGAGCAGCGGCAGCCTCAATCAATACGGTCTTAGCGAGGTACGCTTTACTTATATGCCTCTTCAAGCAAGAAAGCCATACCCAGTTAACGGTGCTGATGATATTTCTTTAGATGTTAATCTTACCTGGCGTCCAGGCAGAAAGGCGGTGTTGCATAAGGTATATATCAGCACAGATGAGAACTCTGTACAAAACAGCACAACGCTTGCTCATTTAGTAATTACTAACATTTATTCGCCTTTGCTTAATCTTGGCCGCACTTACTACTGGCGTGTTGATGAGGTAAATGAAGCCGAAATACCTTCATTATGGCAGGGAGACATCTGGAATTTTACAACACAAAAGTATCTTATCGTAGATGATTTTGAGAACTATATGGACATTGAGCCAAACAGAATATTTGACTTTTATACGGATGGCAGAAATGATCTATCTAATGGTTCTATTATAGGATATCCTGATCCTAATTTGAGTATCGGCGAGCATTATATGGAGAAAGGCATTTATCATACAGGATTTCAATCAGTTCCTGTAATATACGACAACACAATTGCAAGTTATTCCGAAGTCTCAGTAGATATTGCTGATTTAAGTATAGGCTCGGATTGGATGGTTGGTAATCCTGAAGTTCTTGTTTTATGGTTCTACGGCGATCTTAACAATAGTGTAACTGAAAGGATGTATATTAAGATTAATGGAGTAAAACTTATATATAATGGTAATCAGGTAGATATTTCGAGCCAGACGTGGAATCAGTGGAATATTGACCTTGCTTCCCTGGGTATTGATTTGGGTAATGTCATAAGTCTTTCTCTCGGTTTTGAGAGAAACGAAGCAACCGGTGGTTCAGGTATTATATTAATAGATGATATTCGTTTATATCGACAAGCACCATAAAGGTAAAGACAGTCTGTTTTATGCAACCGACCTTTGTAAATCCTGATTATGACCATATTTTAACCAGCATCGTTCCTAAAAAACGAAAACGGATTCACCCGCAAGGACTACCATCGGCCGCACGAGTTTAGCTTACTGTTCACAATGGAATTAGGCGTTTCCCAGTTTAAAAAGTTATTTTCTTCAGAGGCTAAAAAAAATTCAAAAAAATAAAAAAATCCTTGCAAGCAATTAATCCAAGCGTTATATTATACTTTATAATATAAAGTACTTTATTTTTTAAGGAATATTGTCATGGAAAATGAAGATATCAATAAAGTTCAAATAAATGATCCAACCGCTCTTGCTAATGATATCAAATTTATTCGCTCGGTAATTGAAAAAACATATC
>CAYSHS010000451.1:0-2858 GCA_964430845.1 uncultured Pirellulales bacterium
GAACCAAGGGTCCGACGTTTGCGGACCCCTTATAGTTCAAGACACTTTTTTTGAAGTGGTGCCTTATGGACGACTGTCTAAATCGTATATTTACCCGATAGCATCACCCCCTCGTTCACCAGTGCGAATCCTGATGCAATCTCCAAGACCGACAATAAAAATCTTGCCATCTCCAATCTGTCCGGTTCTTGCTCCCTCGATAATTGCTTTCACTGTTCGCTCGACAAAATTCTCGTTTACGGCAATTTCAAGACGGACTTTTTTTAACAAATTTACTTCTATACCAACACCTCGATACGATTCATGATAACCCTTTTGCTGGCCGCAGCCAAGCGAGTTTGTTACAGACAATTTATAAACTTCAGCTTTGTACAGAGCTTGTTTAACGTCTTTGAGCTTGTGTGGCTGGATATATGCAATTATTAGTTTCATTTTTTTTCCTTTTTATATAAGATTGTTATTCAGTAGTAAATACCTGGAAACCGGCATAAGCTTCATTTCCATGTTCGCCGATATCGAGACCTTTAAGCTCTTCTTCGGGACTGACACGCAAACCGATAGTCTTGCCAAGAATCCAAAACAGAACCAGTCCCAGCCCGAAGGCCCATACAAATGCAGTTCCTGCACCAAGAATCTGGATACCGAATTGTTTAAAGCCGCCGCCATAAAACAAACCGCCATCCATTGCAAACAATCCATAAGACAAAGTTCCCCATAAACCATTGACACCATGAACACTAACCGCACCAACAGGGTCATCTACTTTCAACACGTAATCGACAAACAACACGCTTAAAACTACAAGTATGCCTGCAACGCTTCCAATGATAATTGCTCCGAACGGACTAACTCCATCGCATGGACAGGTAATTGCCACAAGACCTGCCAGCGCACCGTTTAGAGCCATTGAAATATCCGGTTTCTTAATAATCACCCAGGAAGTAATTAACGCAAGTATAGCTCCGGCTGCAGCGGCTAAGTTGGTCGTAACTGCAATGTAACCGGCCAGGCCGTTTCCGGCAGTTGTACTGCCAGGGTTAAAACCAAACCAGCCGAACCAGAGAATAAACACACCCAGCGCCGCCAAAGGCAAATTATGACCGAGTATAGCTCGCGGCTTGCCGTCAGGTCCATATTTTCCAAGTCTCGGTCCAAGCATGACTGCGCCTGCCAGAGCAAGCCAGCCGCCGATGGAATGCACTACCGTAGAGCCTGCAAAATCATGAAATCCTATTTTTGCAAGCCAACTGTTGTTGTCTGTCATCAGGAGATTGCCCCATGCCCATGACCCGAATAATGGGTATATAAACAATGAAATTACAGCACTGTAAATCAGGTACGAGATAAACCTGGTTCGTTCGGCCATCGCGCCTGATACTATGGTTGCAGCAGTTGCGGCAAAGACTGTCTGAAAAATCAGAAATGTCCAGTTCCAGTCAGTACCAGGCTCGACGCCGCCAAGACCGAACAAAGAGGTGCCGAATAAACCATTAGACGATGCTCCGAACATTAATCCGAATCCTATTACAAAGAATGCTATTGAGCCGATAGCAAAATCCATCAGGTTTTTCATCAATATGTTTACTGAATTTTTGGCTCTTGTGAAACCTGTCTCGACCATGGCAAATCCTGCCTGCATAAAGAATACGAGGAAAGCAGCGATACAGGTCCAGATGATATTGATGTTTGTTTGAAGCTCTTCCTTGATTGCATCGATATTTATTTTCGAATCCCCTCCCTCCGCAGCCATAGCCGGCCTTATAAGAAACAACATCGATAAAAATGCGATAAAAATTAGTAAATTTATTTTTTTTCTGTTCATAATATTAAACCCCATCATTTAGTTAAAAACTTTTTGATAAACCAATTCCAACAAAAAGCTCATTGTCATTTGTACTATACATATCAGTATCTTTGATATCATTGTCAACTAACATTACATAATGTAAGCTTGGTGTTATTGAAAATCCGGCGATTGCAAAGGGAAGTGATACGGAGAATGCAAGATCATTAGCTTTGTTTTTATCGACACCCCAGTAATAGGTATTGTATGAGCTGTCTGCCCAGCCGAAGCTCGCTCCCAAATCCAATCCGACAGACATATCCGATCCAAGCTCGAAAAGCTTTTCTATACTATGTTCTATTGCAGCAGAGATATATAAACCATCTGCCTGGTCAACATCACGATAGAACGTTATAGATGGGCTTAGCGGCACATTCAGGTTCAATCCGCCATATACTTCTGTTGTTGCGGGTACAGTAGTATTTGGAAAATCATAATATATTGCTCCTACCGAAAAACCTACTCCTTTTAGTCCCGGCACATCACCGGAGTAATCTATGGAGTAATCAGCTTCTGTGAATTCACCTCTGCTGCTGTGAATGTCTGTTGTTTCAAGATTACCCCATATCCCGGCCGTAAAACCCATATAACTTGCAGAAAAACCGGGCTGAAATACAGGATCATCATTTAAGTTTTGACCGCGCCAGACATACTTTTCGAAATAATCTGCTGTCAGACTAAATTCCGGCTTGTCCTGGGCAAGAATTTTAATATTAACACTTAAAATAATTAACAGACACATCCCCGCCAACATTCGGTTAAACATTTTCATTTCAAATTTCCTTTCACAAAAACAATATCTTAAACTCATTTCATGTTATTATTGTTTATTACGCAAGTGATGTGCCAGAAATCTCAAATAGTTTATATCTCCTTGTTATATAAAGAGATACGTGTAATACTGTATTTTCTAACTTTTTCAGGTGCGACATAAATGTAATAAATAACATAAAAACATACATATATGTTTTATGAGGAATTCAAGAAAAGCCAATTTTAGAGAGTTCAAATTAAG
>CAYSHS010000452.1:0-2854 GCA_964430845.1 uncultured Pirellulales bacterium
ATGAATTTTAATAATGGATTAAGTTCAGTTCCAAAGGATTTATAACCATTGAGTTTTGATTGAACTTGTACAGTACCGCAACCTGTGAATGGATCTAATACTACAGGATTTCTATAGTTATGTTTATATTGGTCAAAAACAGATTGTACAAAAGAAGCTGAAAATCCCTGAACATAGGGTGCCCATCTATGAATTGCTTCGTTTATATTAGGACTAAATTGAATAGGCTGTTCTATGTTTAATATATTAATCCCGAGCTTATTCAGGTATGGTTCAGAGTCAATATCACAATTTCCCAACTGCTTTGGTGAATTGAGAATATTTATTTGACGAGCTGTATATTTTTTTGTTTCTAATGGAAACAAACACTCTTGCTGCATAATAGCCTGCTGTTTCATTTTTTAACGAATTATAACAAATTTCCAACAATCTGATAATAGTGTACAAGATGAGGTATTTTTTTCAAGAGGAAAAACAAAAAAGTGCCTAAATTGCCTAAAGTTAGAAGTGTCTAAAGTTAAAAACCACTTTAGTCACTTTAGTTCACTTTAAATACTTTAGCTCACTATGTTTTAATAATTATTCTTTTACATACTGAATCAGTTGACGGTCAATTTCCATGATGTGATTTATCAGCCATGTAAAAAGGAAATCTCTAATGCGGTCTGCTATATCTTTCACCGCGCCGTCCTGCTGGAAATCGAGGATGAGCTGGTTGACGGAGTCTTTGAATTGTTTGTGCTGTTTCTGCTGGAGTTCCAGGCCGGGATAGCCTTGAGTTGAAATGAATTTCTCTTCGTTCGAGAAATGAAAATTCGTATAATCGAGCAGAAAATCGAGTGTTTTTGCGATGGTGCCCTCGCCCTGGTTTTTTTCGATGGCTTCTATCACCGCGTTCAGGCGTTCGATAAGCATTTTATGCTCGTAATCAATCGATTTAATACCGGTTGCCAAACTTTTGTCCCACTCGATTTTTTTCATTTTATTTCCTTTTGAAAATTACCTGCCAAATACAATGAAAAGACTTTATTTACAAAACATTCTTATACAATATTTTGTCCGGAATTTCAACTGTCAATTAATTAGGTAATTTCTTTTGAACGGTTTCTTGTTTTGATTTTGATTCAAACAATTCATCTTTATTAATCTATTTCATAGCGTTATCGGCTTCGACTTTTATAATCATTTCAGCGAGTATTGATGAAGAAAGCCACATATCGGAAGGGTAATATTTTATTTTTGAAAGCGAGCTTGTATCTGCGTCGGGGTTTATTATTTTCAAAACCTGTTATCTGCTGTTCTGAAAAAAATGAATCGTTTTGTGTTTCCATCGCATTGTTCATTTATTTAAATTTAAAGTGCCTGAAATTTTAAGGTTTGGAAGAGCCTTGTTTAATTCTTCCACGTCTTCATATTTAATATTCGGACAAAAAATTATATCGAGACTTTGCAGTTGTGTCAGGCTTTTAAGCGGCGTAATGTCTGATACTGGGCTGCTGATAAGCTGAAGATTTTTAAGATTCAAATTCGCGAGCGGCTTAATGTTTATAACTGCAGAGCCGCCTAACTGGAGTTCTTCAAGATGAGTAAGTTTCTCAAGCGGGCTTAAATCGACTGCATACCTTTCGTTGAGGTCGAAAATTCCCAGCTTCGCCAGAATTCTCATCCATGTGGGGATTCTTGTTTCAGATACATTAATCGCACCGAGATTCAGCTTTTGCAGGTTCGTGAATTTCTCAAGCAGCCGAATATCAGTAAGCTCATTATTTGTATATTTAATTGGTTCTTCAACGTTAAATAAAGGTATTATCGTCTGTGGTGCTCCAAAACTTATCTCTGTAATTCTCGCGAAATCAGCGTCTGTAAGTTCATTCGGGTCTTTATCGAGATGAGCCGCGGCCGCCTCACGAATGATTTTCTCGCTGGCCGGGTCAGGTTTTCGTGTTTGCGTAAATACAAATAATACAAGTGCAAACGTTATCAATAATAAAATAACTACAGTACTGATTATGTATTTTCGATGTGATGATTTCTGTTGAGTATTTGTTTCAATATGCATAGTATTTTATCTTCTTATGGGTATTTTATTTTTATCAGTTGGCCCTATCATTCCTAGAGGAACATTTAAATTTGGCAGAGCCTTTTCTAAAATTATCAATGATTGATTGTCGATGTTATCACAGCCCATCATATAAAGTAACTTAAGGTTTTTTAGGGCAGTTAATGGCTCGAGATTAACGAATTGATTTCCGCTAAGATGCAGTTCTTCCAGGCCTGTTAAATCCTTTATACCTTCACAGCCTGGTATCTGAACGTTATTAAGATGAAGTGTTTTGAGATTAGTGAGTTTGCTGAGAGGAATGAGGTCATAAACAGGAGTATATTGAAGTATAAGCATTTCTAAACTCGTCAGTTCTTTCAGCGGCTCAAGATTTGATACAGGAGTGCTTCTTATTATGAGATTTTTTAGGTTTTTCAATTTCTTTAATGGTTCAAGATCAGATACTTTTGTTTGCTCAAGAAGAAGTGTATGGAGATTTACCAATTCCTTTATTGGAATAAGATCAGAAATGTAAGTACCTGTTAGCCGCAAATCTTGCAAATTTTTAAGTTCTTTAATTAGATTTAAATCTGATGGATTAGTAGTATTTAGCAATAAAGATCTAAGATTTTTCATTTTACTTATTGGCTCTATACTTTTGACTGGCATATATGCGATTCTAAGATCATGAAGGTGATTTAGATTTCCAATCGGACTTAAGTCAAGTGCAAATCTTTTGTTAAGATCGAAAATTCCAAGCTTAGCAAGAATTTTCATCCATAAAGGTATTTCTTTTTTGGGAAAACCAGTATC
>CAYSHS010000453.1:0-2847 GCA_964430845.1 uncultured Pirellulales bacterium
CGGATGCTTTTCAATTCACTGCTTTTGCGACTTTATTACCTGTTACACTATTATTAACATTCTGGTTCAATTTAAAATGGGACGCAGGCTTATTTTTCCAACAGGCTTTAGAAGCCACTAAAGCAGGATTGGAATCGACTTCAACTATAGAAATAATAGGTTTGATTATTGCGTTTCTACTTGGGGAAACAATGATACCTCCTTATGCAAACAGAGCTTTGGCTTCAAAATCAACGAAAGTATCGAGGAATGGTTTCATTTTAGCGGGAATATTTAGTATATTCTGGTTTATGGTCATGGTCTCACTTGGAATTATGGCCAAAATTATCTTAACACAAACTCCTCAGGAAGGACATGAATTGTATCAATTAGTAGAAAAAGTTATGCCCACAAGCGGTTATGCACTTTTATTAGTTGTTTTGATTTCAATTATTATGTCAAGTCTTGACTCGCTTCTGAATGCCGGTGCGGTTTCTTTTACGCAGGATATAATCAAGCCATTTACATCCCTAACAAATGGTAATTCCTTGAATACCGGTAGAATCGCTACTGTTGCCATTGCAATTGTAGCCGCTGTTTGTGCATTGGCGGTTGATAATATTATAAACGGATTGCTTACATGCTATGCAGTTTGGACACCGGCTATACTGCCTGCTTTGATTTTTGGATTATGGATTAAAAATCCGAAACCCCTGGCAGGTATTTTATCAATGAGTGTTGGTGCCGCGATTTCTGTAATTCTATGGGTAGTCTTCATATTCATTCTTAAACGTTCGGTTGATTTCGCCTTACCAAATGTCATTATCCCGGGTCTGATATTTTCTATCCTGGCATATTTCATCGGGCATTTGTGGAAAAATCCAAAATACGGAGTATAAATGGAAAAGCTGGTTTTTATTATTGTGATTTTGGGAACATTAATTGCTATTGCAAGCGGAATTTGGGTCGCAATCGCCCTGGGAAGCGCTATATCCACTGTCAAAAGAAATCCTGACTCTACCGACGCTTCAGAAGATTCCGGAAAAAAGCAGCTTTATTCGTGACGCAGCGATTCTATCGGGTCCATATTAGCGGCACGATATGCCGGATATAACCCGAAAATTATTCCCACGGCAGAGCTTATTCCGAAAGCCAGTATCAGTGAGCTGGTTTTGACAACTGTCGGCATCTTTCCGTAATGTTCCACTATTGAAGGTATTCCAAGACCAAGAAGAATTCCCAAAATGCCCCCTGCTGCCGTCAGGATAAATGTTTCAGACAAAAACTGGAAAATTATGTCTCTTTTCTTCGCTCCGAGTGCCCTACGAATTCCTATTTCACGTGTTCGCTCGCTCACTGTCGCAAGCATAATGTTCATAATTCCGATACCGCCGACTAAAAGTGAAATAGCGGCTATTGAGCCGAGGACTATGGTAAAAATACGTTGTATGTCTTGTTGCCTCTTCATCAGCTCAAGCGGCACTGTAATCGCATAATCATTTTTTTTGTGAAATTTCTTGAGGAGGGTTTCCACACTCTGTTTGGCCGGTATTATCTGGATCAAATCATTTACTTTGACAATGATTTCCTGCAGCTCAACTTTTTCCATAGTCATCCCTGAGCTGGTACTCATTTGTATATCAGTCTCACCAAAACGATCCTGAGTAGTAGTAAGCGGAATATAAATCGCTCCGACATTAGCACCTGCCTTTGATGCCGCGCTGCTGGACGCCGTTTGACTGCTCTCAGGAGTATCATCTTTTTCTTTTGCAACACCAACTACACGATAATAGTCGTTGCCTAATTTAAGATCCTCTCCAATAGGGTAATCGAAAGCAAAAAGTGTTTTTACTATTTTATCGTCAATAACACACACACCCTGTTTATAACGCATATCTGTATCGCTAAGAAACCGCCCGAACTGAACTTTCAATGATGATATCTGAGGATACCAGGGTACTGTTCCAACAACCTCAATCGGCGCCCTGTTAGTTCGATATTGAGCTTCCTGGGGGATACGACGATTTGGCACTATAACCTGAACGTCCGGTATTGCATTGCGAAAATGTTCCGCATCATCATAAGTAAGACCATATTCTTTTAAGGTTTGCTGCTGACCCGTAGCGGATTTTTCTTCAGGAGGGTCCTGAGTTTCTATAATAATATTATGACTGCCAAGCTGGGCGATTTTTTTCTGAGCATCCTCACTTGCTCCTTCACCTATGGCCAGCATTGCAATTACAGAAGATACACCGAAGATAATACCTGTGGCCGTGAGGGTGGAACGCAATCTATGCATCCAGAGACTTTTTATACCCAGCTTTAATGTACGTTTCAGACGAAATAAAAACATAAATATTTACCGTTTATTATATTCTTGTTTGGCTATTTCTCCATCAAAAAGCCTTATAACTCTCTCAGCGCACCTTGCGATACCCTCATCATGTGTCACTGCTATGAGGGTTTTACCCTCATCATGAAGACGGTGAAGAATATCGAGAATTTCCGAGCCGCTTGCAGAATCGAGATTACCAGTCGGCTCATCAGCAAGTATTATCAGTGGGTCATTTGCCAAAGCTCTTGCAATTGCCACTCTTTGCTGCTGGCCGCCGCTAAGCTCTGTAGGTCTGTGTTTTAAACGATGTCCCAGACCTACCATTTTGGCCAACTCTACCGCACGTTCAGAACTTTCATACTCAGTTAATCCCTGGTAAAACATAGGAACCTGAATATTTTCAATTATGTTCAGTTGGCTTATAAGATTAAAAGACTGGAAAATAAAACCGATGCGCGCACCGCGAATAGAAGACAATTCATCATCGTCAAGCGTAGAAACACCCGCACCACCAAGGAAATATTCACCGCTGG
>CAYSHS010000454.1:0-1429 GCA_964430845.1 uncultured Pirellulales bacterium
TATCAGTGGTCTTGCCTATGAGCCGGGTTTGCTCGATATATCCATCCGATGCGTTTACAAAAGTGCTGCTCGGATTAAGGTAACAAACCGGCAGCATGCCTGTGCCATCTACATAGGGCCAAGAAGTTTCGTAAACAGGATTATATTCGTCTGATTCCTCGTATCCGAACCTGTCAGCCTCATTGCCGTAATAGCCGGTATTTGATACAGTGGGATACATATAGCCGTTTGCCAGAACAACACCGTATTGATACGATCCTGACACGATATTATTTGTAAGAGTTACATCTCCCGCATCTTCTTCATTGGCAACACCGCGAACAAGAATTCCTACATCCTGATAATAGTCGCAGGTGTTGTTCTGAATGAGAATATGACTTTCAGCGCTTCCCTGACTTGTAACCGACGCCATATTCACGTCGATGCCGTAAACATAGGTGCCCTCGATAAGATTATTGATAATATCGGTGTGCTCGATTCCGTATTCGCGGATCCCAAAGGCATTACTATAAAAATAATTGTTTTCTATCGGAGAATCAAGGCGATTGTTCGTTATCAAGATTCCATAAACGGCGTATTCGATGTAGCTGTAGGTTATCTTTGTCGAAGCAGACGCGGTTTCATCTATGAAAATCGCGCAGTAGTAATCGCCATACCCCGGCTCAGCCGAATCAGAGGTGTATATAATAGGATTGTCGGGCGTTCCGCAGGAGATCAATGCGCCGCCGTTAATAACTATCATTGATTTATCCGTCGCATATTTAATAACGGTTCCCGGCTCAATAACAAGAAGCGCCTCAACGCTTATGTCGGCTGCGATGTGATAAATATTGTCGGCCGTCCAGATTTGATTGGTGGTTATATCTGAGTTTACCTCGATAACCCCGCCTAATCTTGATTGTCCATTGCTATCTTCGGACATTATGAGTAATTCATTTTCTTCCTTGTAAGGCCGAATATGCTCTATTGGCCCGACACTGTTGGGGCAATTCATCAAGACTTTTTGTTTTCCCTGTTCAATTGCTATCGGCGGCAGTAGATTATAATTAGCAATCGGCTGGGCTTCTATATTTACGCTTGATTGTTGGATTGGTTCCTCTATAAGAGGGTTACTTTGTTCGATTTCCTCTATTTCCGGCGGGATGAGCATATTTAGGCCCAAACCGAATACACTGACGGTATTATTTTCGCTGTCAAAAAAGAAATAAAGCTCACATATTAATGTTCCCTGCGGTATGGCTTTTTCTTCGATTATCATATTGGTATCTGCGACCATTGATACTATAGCCAGCGATGAATCATCGTTGAAATCCAAAATATATTGCTGATTGATATCCTCTGCCGGCTGTAATGTCCCGCCAGATGCCGTGACAGATATATTGTTGGGGTCTATTGGAGAATTTACCTCTACGGCGAGCAAAAGCTGTTC
>CAYSHS010000454.1:1439-2823 GCA_964430845.1 uncultured Pirellulales bacterium
GTTCTGTCCCTTCTATTGTAAGCGGCGACTCGACAGGGTTGAGACCATTGACCGTAATAAGCGGTTCGGCGTTGACGGCAGATGCTCCTGATACAAGAACGTAAATCACCAAAGCCGATAAGACGAAATACCTCCACATAATAATCTCCTTTCCTTAAATTATGGGTGCATAATATACCCAGACCATAAAGATTGTCAATTCCATTTTATTAAATAATTCATAACCGTATCAGTTATCCTGCTGAATTGTGCTATGTCAAAGCTGTTGGCAAAAAGACCCATGTATCTTCGAACGCCATCAAGACATTCCCCCGTGTCCAGTTCCGACAGTTTCTTTGCAATACGAAGCGTTTCTTTCTGCCTGAATAAGATTTGCCCATTGACAGGGATGTCTGCTCCTTTGCCTAAATCCTCTCCTATGACATCGACCATAATATAAAGAAGAACGGAAATTTTATTTGCGCCGTCCAGTATCTCCGTCAGCCGGTGTGCGCATATAAAGGCGTAAATTGCGATAATCTCCGCCATTCTCCTGCTGTTTGTATATCTGGAGCATCTTACGAATACAAAAGGAAGGTATTTTTCGATAGTGCTCTTATATGAGGCAAGTTCCGCCTTTATCGCGGGGGATGGATGTGTATGTTCCATATTACGTTCCTTCGAACTTAGGATTTTTTCAATTTAAACCCGTACCCTTGAAAGTGTCAATATATAAACATATATTTTTATCTTTAATTTTGGCGGCGGGGCGCAATTAAAAAGGACACCGCCGCACTTCACGCTCATCTCAGGGGCTGGAACCCCTTTGGGAACGTAAAAGCAAACGGTGCCCTTTGTACCAAAACAAAGGACACCGAGCTTCCACACGTTTCCCAACTTAATTTTCCAGCTTTGAGATGAAACGTCTGAAAACACAGTGTTTTCTATTTTACATGGCGGTTTTCTCTCCGCCGCTAATATTCTAAACTTCGCGGATTTTGTTTTGCAAGTAAAAATTTTGAAAAATATTTAAATCGTTCAACATAAGACCGTTTTTAATAAAAATTTTCCGACCAAAACCCTTGTTTATTGCTTAAAAACGGCTATAGTGTCATCCGCCGCCGTCTTAATTGACTATGGCGAGACGGGGAATCTGTCACTGATTCAGCGAGTAGCGTTTAGCGGACAGCGTTCAGTGTAAATCTGTCCGCCTCGTCCCTAAAGGACGGGCGAGACCTCGCCTTTAGGCGGGTGGTTCCCGTTATCGGAACAAAATCAGGGACCTTGTTTTCTTTTTTAATAAGGCGATAAAATCAGGCAAAGTATTATTTTAGATTCATCCATTTCGGTGTCACGGTGACAGATTCTGTCACTGTCCGAAAAAATAACGGGAAAATGCAGCGGG
>CAYSHS010000455.1:0-2820 GCA_964430845.1 uncultured Pirellulales bacterium
CCTGCTTGAGAAGTTCAACGTCACGTATCATGGTTTGCCGGTCAACGTGGCGGCCAGTTCGTGGGTGATGCTCGTGACGATTTACTCCCTTAAGTTTTACAAGTTGTCCGTTGATTTTAAATAATTCACCTTCAACTGCTACTTTCTTAACGCCGAATCTCCAGTGTATAGTATCAATAATTTCCTGCTGAGCGTTTCTCAGATTCAATTGAAGATCATAAAGGTTGGGTGTTTCAGCAGACCAAAGCAGCGGATGATCCAGTATTGTTTCAAGCGAGATTGAATTGTCTGCAGATGCGGCAACTCGCTCGATATTTTTCGATATTATCTGGCGTACAAGCCCACTGGAAATAATTGCTTCAACTGTCAAACCCTCTATTGCTGAATCAGACTTATTTTCAATAACAACCTGTACCGCCACCTTTGCCTGAGTCATTGAGTCATCGGGTTCCGTTGTCACTTTAAAATCCTGAATAAACGTTTTTGGCCTGATAAACAAATCTACATCCCGGAAAATTCCGCTAAGTCGCCACATATCCTGGTCTTCGAGATAACTGCCATCTGACCAGCGATAGACCTCTACGGCCAGTTTGTTTTCACCTTGTTTGATGAAAGATGTTATATCGAACTCCGCAGGTGTCATTGAACCCTGACTATAGCCAACTTTATGTCCGTTTACCCAGATATAAAATGCTGATTTAACACCGACGAAATTTATAAATACTTCTTTATTAAGCCATGACACAGGGACATTAAACGTTGTACAGTAACTACCAACCGGATTGCGATGAGAATAGCTATAGAATGAACGTGATGGCTCGCTGGTGACTCTTGGCGGGTTCGATTTAAATGGATATGCCATGTTGGTATAAATAGGAAGACCGAAACCCTGCATCTGCCAATTGCCCGGCACCTGAATCAAATCCCAATCACTTACGGAATAATCCCGCTTATAAAAATCCTCCGGCCTTGATTCAGGATCAGGTGACCACTTGAACCACCACAGGCCGTTAAGCGATACTACACGGGTATCGGCGGCCTTCTCACTTGGCAACACGAATGTGGCGTGTGCTTTCTCTTTATTAATCCCGATAACCGATGGATTTTCCCAATCGTGAACCTGAGAACTTTCCTGCGCATACGTGATTATTGTACTGAAAAGAATACATATAATTATCAAAGACGATAGCAACAAACAAAGAGATTTAAAAGGCACGAAGTAATCTCTACTTTTTATATTTAGTACTTGTTTTATTAAATTGAAGTTGTGTAATATCTCCATTATTGTGTTCCTTTTTCATTGCTTGTGGTTCGATATTGGGCTTTTACATTAAAAGACAATTGAATATTCAATAGGATTAGTAATAATCTATTCAAGTTCATATTAAGCTATTAAATCAAAATATCTTTAATTTTCTATAAACCAAATAATCCATATTGATCAGTTTGTAATTACATCCACTTCAGCATAGCCAAGATTATTGTTATTCTCGGTATTTTTCAAGGCACGTAACTTAATATAGCGGGCTTTTTCAGGTTCGAACTTTTTTGTTTGCCACGTAGGATTATTCTTGATATTGGAGAATTCACCCTGATCTACGAGTTTCCATTCTGCATTGTCATTTGAAACGTAAAACTCATATTGCGTAATGATGCCGGGACCCCACATGGTTTGGTCGGGGAAGTATTTGAAGCCGCAAAGATTTTGTTCTTTTCCCATATCGATGACCAAATCGGATGGTAATCTGTTGTTTCTGGGCTGATGCCATGCAGTAGATGGATTTCCGTCCATGATTGCGGAGGCCCTTCTATCGCTAACTCCCATAATTTTCCAATCCGTTCGCGGTACATCGAATTCTTCGTGACATACCGGGCTGTTTTTACCTGAAGCAGGCTCGTATGCAATGGCACTCACCTGGACTTTTCCTTCTGTTTGGAAAGGACCGGAATATTTTTTCGAATTTGTGGTTGGTACACTTCCATCCATGGTATAGTAAATATCCGATTCTGCATCAGTCGGAGTTATGATTATTTCTCCAGCTTGACTTCTGGTAATGGAGGGAGCAGTCAGAATTTGCGGTGCATTATAAATTCCGATATTGGAAATTACCGGGCAGCTTTTCGAATCGGTTATATTGAAACGAAGTTGTGTTGCTTCGACCGTCGGGAAACGAAGAATACGCTTATATCCGATGGTGGTTGCCTTTGCAGGCTCTTTCCAGTTTCCATCGACAAGGGCTTCAACCGTGAAGGCTTTTACGCGTTGTCCCAAGCGAATATATTCCTGTGCAAGAAAACGATTGAATTTGGTTGGTTTACCGAAATCTATGGTCAATGAGGCTTTGTTTACGTCATCATCAGTAGCCCAATAGGTTTCTTTGTCACCGTCTATAGTCATAGCTGCACTAAATATTTTTGCATCGCCGCGAACGTTCGAAGCCTGAGCTTTCGTTTTTTCAGCAAGGTTGACTGCAAATGTTTCTTTTATGGCTTTAGCAAGATCAAGTGCAGCCTTTTCGTCATTTTCATGGATCAGGCCATTTGGCATAATCGGAAAATTAAGAAGGAATGTGCCGTTACGCCCAATAGAGTTGTAATAAGTATCCAAAAGCTTGGGCAGTGTTTTTACCTTGGTATCTTCGCTCGGGTGATAAAACCATTCCGGCCTGATGGAAGTATTGACTTCGCCCGGAACCCATGAATCACCGTTTTCCACACCATAATGCAACATATTGTAAGGGACATCACCTGTAGCGTTGAGCAAGCTCCAGTTGGTTTCTCCAACATTTCCCGCCTCAGTTCCTACCCATCGCAGATCGG
>CAYSHS010000456.1:0-2809 GCA_964430845.1 uncultured Pirellulales bacterium
GACAGTGCGTGCATTATCGTTTAGCTTTGGGACGTCAAGAATAAAGAATTTTGATATATCGTCTGCTGATTTAAGAAGGCCGCCATAAGTGCCAATTTCGTAAATCAGGTATGTAGCTCCGTTGGAAAGCGCTAATTTCGTTCTTCGCCTGATGGATTGGTACAGGCCGTAATCAATATCGCCCTTGCAGGTAATAATCACTGCTTTTGCCTGTCTTGATGCTTCATCTGTAAAGCTGTATTCCGAGGCCATTATCCCGCCTGCAATAAATAACAGAACCAGCAAAACCAGCATAATATCTCTAAACGAATACTTCATACTAAGAATTTTACCCTAATGCCTGCGATATAACAATAGCTTGTTTCAGTATTCGATAGAAATTTTTGGCTTTACGCCCTCCCACTGGAGGCCTCCTATAATAGCCTGTGCAATGTTTGTCAGGTGATCTCCGATTTTCTCGATATTATCGACCAGGTCGATAAAAATCAAACCCGCCTCGGCGGAGCACAAGCCATTGCTCATTCTATCTACATGGCTGCGTCGAAACTCTATCTGCATCTTATTTATGTTGTTTTCTTTATGCAAAGCTGATTTTGCGGACGCAATATCACCATCTTCCAGTGCAAGTATTATGTTATCGAACATCTGGTCTATCTCTAATCGAAGACGCTCAGCCTCCGCCATGGCAGATTCACTGAAGATTATTTTATTGTCGATTTTTCTCTGTGCAATTTCTGCAATATTTACCGCATGGTCGCCTACACGCTCAAGATCATTTACTGTATGTAAAAGCACAGGCAATTCGATGGAAACTTCGTCCGATAAAATTCTGCGTGATAATGCCGATAGATATGAAGTAATTTCCAACTGCAGCATATCGATAAAATCTTCACGTTCCTGTACTATCGCAAGCTCTTTCCTATCATCAGACAGAATTCCATTTATCGCCCTTCTGACAGCCCTTTGAGCAATATTCGACATGCGTACAATTTCCCTCTCTGCCTGCTCCAGTGCGATAACCGGAGTATCGAGCAGGTGCTTTTCAAGTATAACTGGTTTTTGGATACGTTCGGCTTCAGTTATAGGAATGATTTTTAATACTATTGTTTCAAGAACCTTCACAAATGGCAGGAATATAATAACATTAAATACATTGAACAGGAAATGTGAAAAGAATATATATCTCATTATCGTTTCCTGATCAAGCTCTCCGGGGGTAATCCATATAACTGCACGAGTGTATAGGCCTGCATAAACAAGTATAATCATATACATTACGCCTATTACATTAAATATAGTATGCCCCATAGCGGCACGCTTGGCGTTACGCGAGGATTGCAGGGCCGCAATTTGCGCGGTTATCGTAGTGCCAATATTGTCTCCGAGCACAAAAGGTATTGCGACTTTCAATACTAAAGGCCAGTCGCTTCCGAAAGCTCCGGTAAAGGCAAGCACCTGTATCATCGCGATAGATGCCGAGCTGCTTTGTAAAAACATTGTTATCAAAGTACCTGCCAAAACTGCCAGAATCGGTTTATCTCCGAGCCATATAAGTGCCTGCTGCACTTTAACATTGTCTTTTAGACCATCGAAACCGCCTTTCATAAAATCAAGGCCGAGAAACAAAATACCGAAACCTACCATCACTTGTCCAACACTCTTTGTCTTTTGGGTTTTTCCAAGAACAGTGATTAAAAATCCCACTCCGACAATAGGCAGAGCGAAGTCCGAAATCTTAAAAACAGCGAGCATAGAGACAAGTGCCGCTGTGATGGTTGTGCCGATATTTGCCCCGAGAACTACGCCTAAGGCCTGTTTTAAGGTCAGAAGTCCGGCGTTGACAAAACCAACTGTCATTACAGTTGTCGCGGAGCTTGATTGAATAAGTGCGGTTGTCAGCATACCTACAATAACACCTACAATCCTGTGTTTTGTAAGTGATTCGAGAAGGCTTTTAAGTTTCTGGCCGGCCACCTTTTTCAGGCCGTCAGACATCAATCCCATTCCGAACAGAAACAGACCCAGTCCCCCTACTGTTCCGAAAATCATACCTTTAATCATGCATCTTCCTTGTACGATTATAGTTTTGAGTTTTTAGTCTATAGCAAACTGCGGAGAATTTCAATCCCATTTTTAATTTTTTCATCACTGGTCGCGTAGCTTATCCTGAAATGTGTATCTTTTTCGCTGAACACATTTCCGGGAATAATCAACACGTTGTTTTCAATTGCTTTTTCGACAAATTTCGTAGCAGGCATACCATCTGGTGCTTTTACGAATGCATAAAAAGCGCCTTGCGGTTTGACAAGCTCGAATTTATCCTTTAATCCATCGTAAAGCAGGTCTCTTTTTTTCCTGTAAATATTGACAAAATCGCTTACATCATAATCCAATGCAACCACTGCCGCGGCTTGAAACGGTGCAGGCGCGCAAACGAACGTGTATTGCTGTATCTTGGTCATCTGCTCTATAACTTCACGAAGTATCTCGTTTACCGCTACGTAACCGAGTCTCCAGCCTGTCATAGCGTAAGCCTTGCTGAAACCCCGCATAAGCAGGGTTTTTTCATAGCATTTTGCTATACTCGGACACGAGCCGTCATAACAGAATCTCTCGTATATCTCATCGGAAAGAACGATAATGTCTTTCTCGCGGGCAATTTTCGCGAGAGCTTCTATTTTCTGCTGTGTATAAACAATTCCAGTCGGATTGCATGGCGAGTTGAGAATAATCATCTTTGTTTTTTCTGTGATAGATGCTGCTTTTTTCCCGACAGGCAATCTAAAATCTGGGTAGCTGTACACAAATA
>CAYSHS010000457.1:0-2786 GCA_964430845.1 uncultured Pirellulales bacterium
ATCAGTTCGTCTAAATTTTTATTGTCTTCGGGATTCATGATTGATTCTCCGACAAATCCATTTTCCTTAAATAGTTTGCCATTTTTCTTTTTGCTCTCGTTAAGCGGCCATTAATTGAAGCTTTTGAAATTCCAAGAACGGAACTGATTTTCTCATAAGATAAGCCGTCATAATATCGCAAAACCACAAGCTCTTTCATCGAATCTGGAAGTTTTTCAATCGCGCGATTAATTTGCACATGGTTTTGATTACTTTCCTGTTTTGTTTGCGAAAGAGCTTTGTTATTTAATCTTGCGTTCTTTTCAAAGAGCATGTCTTTTGCGACATTGCGGCAGATAGCGGCTAACCATTGAGCGAACTTATCCTGTTTTTTCAGCTTTTTAATATTGACCAAAGCACGTGCAAAAGTTTCCTGCGCAGAATCTTCGGCAAGCTGATGATCGCCTAATATCGAATAAGCAATCGCTGCCATCGCGGAATAATATCTGACGCAAAGCTTACCAAAGCTCTCGATATCGCCGCTCGAAGCCGCTTTTATTAAATCTGTTTCCAATTTCTCACGCACGTTTCAAAGGTTAACCTCATCTAAAACAATCAGCTAATTTGTTTCTGTATAATAGTCTGCTTTTAGCCTAAAAATAAGCGCAAAAAATTTATTATTTAGGAAAAATAAACTTTAGTTCATTTTAGCTCACTTTTAACTTTAATAACTATACCTCATCTCTTGACAATATTTCAATAATGGGCTATCCTGTGCATTTTCACGGATTTTATACAACGAGGTTATAATGGTTGTAACACGATTTGCACCGTCTCCGACGGGATATTTACATGTAGGCGGGGCCAGAACCGCTCTTTTTAACTGGCTCTGGGCACGAAGAAACAACGGCACATTCATTTTGCGCATCGAAGATACCGACCAGAAACGTAACACACCGACCGCGACAAAGCAGGTTATGGACGATTTGCGATGGCTCGGAATTACCTGGGACGAAGGCCCGGAAGTCGGCGGGCCGAACGGGCCGTATCTTCAGTCGCAGAGAATGGATATTTACAAAAAATATATAAAGCAGTTACTCGATGAAAAAAAGGCGTATTATTGCTTTGAAACTTCAGAGGAGCTTAATGAGCTTCGCGAAGAAGCAGAAGCAGGGAAAAAAGGATTTTCATATCAGCGGCCTGAAGTATATCCATCCTTCGAGGATGCGCAAAAAGCACGAGAAGAAGGCCGTCCGGTTACAGTTCGTTTCGCCGTGCCGCAGGATAAACCGATTATTGTACATGATTTGATTCGCGGCAAGATAACTTTCGCTCCGAATGAAGTAAACGATTTCATCATTCAGAAAAGTGATGGTTTTCCAACATACAATTTCGCGTGTGTAGTTGACGATTACCTGATGAAAGTCACTCATATAATTCGCGGCCAGGAACATTTGAATAATACACCGGGACAACAATCATTATGGGTTGCTCTCGGATTCGGAGAATTACCGAAATATGCTCACATGTCTGTTACTATCAGTGAATCCGGCGGTAAACTTTCCAAACGTGAGCGACCGACAATATTACGAACAGCAATACAGGCAATGCAGGATGTTGACCTTGACGCTCTGGCAAATGTTGGCGGAATTTCAAGAACAGCTATCGATGATTTCCTCGCGGGAAAAAGTACACCTGATATGCCAATAATTAATACAATAGCCGAGAATCTGAACGTTCCTCTGCCTGAAATCAACATTGTTGATTTTTCCAAGAGCGGCTACCTGCCAGAAACTATGGTGAACTTCCTCGCTCTGCTTGGCTGGAATCCAGGCGACGATGGAGAGATTATGAAAATTGAAAAACTCATCAAAGCTTTCGATGTCTCGCGCCTGACAAAATCGAACAGCTTGTTCGACCGGCAAAAGCTTATCTCTTTCAATACTGAACATTTGAAAATGGTTGAGCCTGACAAGTTGCTTGGCTACGTCAAGGCGTATTTGAAAGAAATTGATTCACCGGTGCTTCAAGCAGACGATGAAACACTATTACGAATTATCAAGCTTTGCGAAGGCGCGAGAACACTTGCAGATATAGACCGCAAGAGCAGGTTTTTATTTATAGATGATGATAAAATAGAATACGATGACAAAGCGGTTGCTAAAGTCCTTCTTAAAAGCAACGGACTTGAAAATCTCGCGATAGTCCGTGACAGATTGGCCGCAATGCAAGAGCTTTCGGAACATGCTATCGAAGAAATGCTTCGCGGCTTAGCTGAGGAAAAACAGGTCGGCCTGGGAAAAGTAGCCCAGCCGCTAAGGGTAGCACTCTGCGGCACAACAGTCAGCCTGCCAATCTTCGATTCCGTCCAATTGCTCGGAGAGCAAAAAACTTTAAAAAGAATTGATAATACATTGAAAAAATTCACGCAATAAAGTAAAAAGAAAAAGTTGAAAAGTACCTTAACATTTGCTTTTATATATTTTAATCTTACTTGGTGAATAAGAATGAACACTCGATTGATTAAAATAACATCTGCTGCACGAAATTATGGCAACTTAAATATAAGTAGCTGTGGAAGACAATTTTTCCCTGAATATGTTTTTGGAAGCTTGAGCTTGTATCTTAAGGAGTATATTTATGGAAGATAATATTTTTGATAACGAAATTATCTTTTCAATTTCAAGAGGAGATATCCAAGTTGAAGCCGAAAGAATCTTAGGAAGATACCTTTGTGAAAGCGAGATTCATCAAACAAATCTATACCAAAATGATTATAATCTAAGCCAAATATTGATATCCCATTG
>CAYSHS010000458.1:0-2773 GCA_964430845.1 uncultured Pirellulales bacterium
ATTCCGCTATTTGCTTTAGAAACTCCAAAACCCGGCTCTTCCTCTTTTTCCAGAAGCGCGATACGAAGCTGATAACGAGACAGCTCTCTCGCTATCGACATACCAACAACCCCTCCACCTATTATTATGATGTCATAAGTATCCATATATATTCGATACGCCGCCTGTTTCTTTTTTATGGATAGCAGGACAACGTTCTTTTGACTGCTTTTAACCAGTTTGCATAAAGTTCTTTAGCTTCTTTGCTGGACATACCTGGTTTGAAGACTCTGTCTTTTTTCCAGTATTTTTTCAGCTCCGTTGAATTTTTCCAATATCCAACAGCTAAACCTGCAAGATAAGCGGCTCCGCTGGCAGTTGTTTCAATTGTTTTGGGTCTAATGACACTGACACCAAGTATATCCGCCTGAAGCTGGCACAGGAAATCGTTTGCAACCGCGCCGCCGTCTATTTTCAAATCTTTGGTTTTTAATCCTGAGTCTTTCTGCATTGCTTCGAGCACGTCTTTGGTTTGATAGCATATCGCCTCAAGAGCGGCTCTTACGATATGGTTATATGTAGTACCTCTTGTTATACCATAAATACTACCCCTGGCATCCTGATCCCAGTATGGTGCGCCAAGACCGACAAGAGCGGGAACAAAATAAACACCCGCGTTGTCTTTCACCGATTTAGCCATTTTCTCCGAATCCGAGGCTTTGGCTAAAATCTTCAGTCCGTCGCGCAGCCATTGTATCGCCGAGCCTGCTACAAATATCGCTCCTTCAAGTGCATATACAGGTTCACCTGACGGTCCGCAAGCCAGTGTCGTAATAAGCCCATACTTCGAGATAAGGCGTTTTTTGCCAGTGTTGAACAGGGCAAAACATCCGGTTCCATATGTATTCTTCATGGTTCCGGGGTCAAAACACATCTGCCCGAATAACGCCGCCTGCTGGTCGCCCGCGATACCAGCGATGGGAATACCGGCCGGCAGTTTGCCTATTGCTACAGTTTCGCCAAAGATACCGGATGATTTTTTTACTTCAGGAAGAATTGATGCAGGTATGGAAAACTTCTTAAGTATATCCCCATCCCACTTTAATTTGTCTATGTTGAAAAGCATTGTGCGGGATGCGTTCGTATAGTCAGTTGCATGAGTGTTTCCTCCTGTGAGTTTCCATAGTACCCAGGAGTCTGTTGTGCCGAAACATAGTTGACCTTTGCGGGCCTTGGCTCGGGCGTCCTTAACGTTTTTTAATATCCACTCTATTTTGGTTGCAGAAAAATAAGCATCTATAGGAAGCCCTGTTCTTTTTCTAAAAAAATCCGCTTCACCTTTTTTCTTGAGTGCATCACAGCGCTGAGCCGTTCTCCTGCATTGCCAGACAATCGCATTATGTATGGGCTTGCCAGTTTGCCTGTCCCATATAACTGTTGTCTCACGCTGGTTTGTAATTCCTATTGCGTCGATTGATTTTGCCGGTATTTTTTTGAGAACTTTCTGTATCGAACTGTTTACACTTTCCCATATTTCTTCCGCGTTATGTTCTACCCAGCCGGGCTTCGGAAAATACTGTGGAAATTCCTGGTAGGCGCTTGTGACAATTTTCCCGTTCTTGTCATAAACTATAGCACGGCTTCCGGTTGTCCCCTGGTCTATAGAAAGAATATATTTCATGTGATAGCCCTCTCTATAATATTAAAGTTGATATTTTCCATATTACATACATTTTTATTATTTATAGGATAGACATTTTATGACAGGCATACTTTTAAATCAAATAAATCCTTCAATCATAAATTCGCAAAAACCATGGGTGTAATACCCACACATAGAATACCTGCTTTCGTTCCTTTTGCACACTGAATCTTCCTATGTAGGATACACCTGAAGTAAGCCCGTCTTTACCATCGTTACTGCCCTTCATCAAATAGGTAGAGCTAAAGGTGGATTGATTTTACAAAAATATCTACAGTTGACAAAAATTTGCTAAAGGTGTACAAACGAATAAACTTTTAATTATAATTTAAGGAGCAATTCAGAAGGCTACTCAGAATTGAATGCTACATTGATACAGACCTTATGCAATTAGAGCAACGTCAGCCTCGATATATTCCTTACCATTTCCCAGAAAAAGAAAAGTTGAAACAAAGACTCTTTGATATCGAAAAGTAGCGTGCGGAATATACAGTCGCCGAACTGGCCAAATGCCAGCGAGGCAATAAAGAAGTTGTAGAGTTCCTAATCGAAAAAGGTTCTGATA
Source organism: uncultured Pirellulales bacterium (assembly GCA_964430845.1). Taxonomy (GTDB): domain Bacteria; phylum Planctomycetota; class Phycisphaerae; order Sedimentisphaerales; family Anaerobacaceae; genus JAFGPS01. Next base: position 2,247 of record CAYSHS010000458.1, read on the forward strand.
TTAATGCAAAAACTACTCAAGGAGCGATACCAGCTCTTGCTGGCCGTACACCACTATATATAGCTGTTCAGTCCGACAAAAAGTAAATTGCAGAATTGTTGATTTCCAAAGGTGCTGAAGTATCAACTGAAATTATAAATCTGGCAAAACAGAGAGGAAATACTGAAATTGTTGAACTCCTACTTGAGCATGAAGCAGAGGAATAAATCGCCCTCAATATGGCTTAATTTTATGCCCGAAATCAGTACAACTGGGCTACAACCAAAAAGCCAATATCTCCTCATTTTGGGATATGCGGATTTCTTAAGTATATGTATATCAATTACTTAGTGATGTCTGGATAGATGAGAACATATCAAATGTACAATTTCATTCGATACTATATAAAATTCACAAGTATATATTATTCAATGTATTAAGATTTATATTTTTTCTGGACGTGCTGAAAAACTACAACCAAAACAAAAATATCATTTTAATAATGGTTCTTTTTTGTGGACTTACTAAGTATGAATAAAGGGCTGACG
>CAYSHS010000459.1:0-2773 GCA_964430845.1 uncultured Pirellulales bacterium
ATACCCCCTATCCCATTCATCAGGAGCAGGTTGAACTTTCACTCCTAATTCTTTTTCGAGATATTTGTATATAATTTGGATTTCGGATTGATAACCTTGGTATGTTCTGTTTATTACAAGATTAGTTAGAAAGTTAATACAATCCGGCTCAGTTATGCTCTCAATTTCAGCATGACATACCTCGGTTACTCTCATATGTAAGATTCTACCTAATTGTTCCAAGTGGTTCCGGGGATAGGCATTATTATAATAGTAGTTTTCCCATTCCTCTAATGATTTTGGCGAACATTTCCTTATCAGTTCCGATGTTGGACCAACTTTGTTTTTTTTCGTAAGTCCCCATTGCATATTCGCTCCGTTTAGTATCCATTCCTTAGGTATTCAATTTTTCCATTAAAATCACTTAAGTTGCAGAACATTCTTGTCTGATTCTACAAGGCCTTGTTTAAGCAAATGACGATTAATGAAAGTTTTATTCTGCAAATACAAATAACACAACAGGTTGTTTTGGTTGTCGTGTTTTATATTGCTGAATTTTATAAATACTTTCTGACCTTTGGTTTTCGACTTCAAAAACTCAATAGCCAGAGCTTTCTTTCCCACTTTTTCTTTTATGCCGATAAGCCGAATTTTTAAGCCGCTATCAAGTTCAAGCTCTGTGGGTGAAATAACTTTTTTTACACTATAATAATCCTGTCTTTTCCTGCTATCTCCGTTAATTTTAGAGCCGAACTGTAATTTTCGAGGATCAATTTGCTTGTCGAATTTGACAGGGTCCTTAAAAATGTAAGGTAATTTATTTATTTCCTCTTTCCAGTCGATTTTATCTTTACTTTTTTCAATAAATTCAATGTCGAACTTATCAAAAAATCCTTTTTCTGCTAAACCAAGTTTTTCTTTCATTACAGATATGAAGCTTGAGTTTATTTCATATCCTATCGAATTTCTTTCGAGATTTTTTGCCGCCAGAGATGTTGTCCCGCTTCCGGCAAAAGGGTCCAATATTATATCGCCGACGAAGCTAAACATTTTAATTAAGCGGCGGGGGATTTCTTCCGGAAACATTGCCAAATGACCATTTTGTTTTTCACCGGGGATATTCCAATGGCCGGTAAAATACTGATTCCACTCTTCTGTGGTTAGTTTTGATTTTTCCTTGATATCCCTTGGCACTACTTTGTAATTACCGGGCTTTTTAAAAATCAGAATGAATTCATAATCAATTTTAATAATGCCGTTCCGAGGATAAGGAAAAGAACCCATAATTGTAGCACCGCCGGTAGTGTTGCAGGTTGTAACCTTTTGCCAAATAATAGCTCCCATATAATCGAATCCGATTATTTCACAGAATTTGATTATTTCGGTACGAATAGGAATTATTTTATATCTGCCATAATAAACCGAACGCGCAAACTGGTCGCCGATATTTATACATAATCGGCATCCTTCTTCAAGAACTCTGAAACACTCGTTCCAAACAAGATTAAGATTGTTTATATAAATTTCATAAGTATCGTCAAAGCCTATCTGGCTGCTGCTGCCATAATCTTTTAATTGCCAGTAAGGAGGAGATGTTATAATAAGCTGAATAGATTTATCATCTATCTCAGTCATTTGTCTTGAATCACCGATTATAATTTTGTGTTTAGTCATAGTTACTTTCAGATTGTATCTCTAATTCTATCAGATATATTAGTTTAGATTATATACAAAATTTTGCAAGATGATATTATTAAAAATAAGGAAGATTGCTTCGCATTGCTCGCAATGACATGAAAGTTTAGTAATATTCGATGTTTATTGTGTGTGGGAGTTTATTTAGGGGGCATTCGCTGCATTTTGGTTTTGGTTTGCAGTATAGGTAGCCTGTTCTTACGAGCAGGGCGTGGAATTCGTTGTAGAGTTTGCACGTGGTACGGCCATTCCTTCGACTTTTCTCAGGACAGGCTTGGCCGTGCATACGCGGGCTGGAAGCTCGCGGTACGGATACGGACTCGAAGAGGTCTCTTAACTGCTCGTAGTCTGCATCCGGGTCTGCTATGTGATGACGCTGGGCGATTCTGGCTGTGTAGGCGTCTATAACGAAGACAGGGCGTTCCAGAGCGTACAGGAGAATAGAATCGGCTGTTTCGCGGCCTACGCCGTTGATGGAGAGCAGCTCTTCTCTTAACTGGCTTGTGCTCACGTTTTCGAGTAATTGGAAGTCGCCTGAATACTCCTTGAAGAACCAGTTGATGAAATTCTTCAGACGCTTTGCTTTTATGTTGTAATAGCCTGCGGGCTTTATTAGCTCCGCAAGCTGGTCGATTTGTAATTCGTGCAGTTTCTGCGGCGAAAGGCAGTCGGCGTTTTTCAGGTTGGTTATTGCCTTCTTTACGTTGGACCATGCTGTATTTTGTGTAAGAATCGCGCCGGTGATAATCTCGATTGTGGTTTCGCCAGGCCACCAGTGCTGAGGGCCATACGCATCGTAGAGGATGTGGTAGATTTCTATTAACTTGTCGCTTGTTTGTGACATAATACTCAAATATTAGATTCCCGCCTGCGCAGGAATGACAGAATAAAATCTGACATTTCTATTAGTGATTATATCTGAAAAAGTTTATAGTCATCAATATTTCTTTTTTTGTCTATTTTATCTGCTAATTTTGAAAATTCTTCCCATGCTTTTGTAAATCTTTTATGTAATTTATTTATGGTATCTGAACCTGTCTTTTTATCATTAAATGTTGTAACATATACTTCCATAGATATTAATCTAGAAGCAATAGTA
>CAYSHS010000460.1:0-2764 GCA_964430845.1 uncultured Pirellulales bacterium
TCCGAGCCTGCCAGCAGGTGTGCAATATCAATTTTACCATCGTGACAAATACCTGAAATTGAATATCCACTTTGGTTCCGCCTGCTTGCCGGAATAGCCTTTGCGATAATCCGGTCTTTGTCACTTAGCAGGGACAAACACTGATGTGCAATAGGAACGGCCTTGTCGTCAGGATATTGCTCCGGGCTGAAATTATTTCTGAATGTTACTATGTTTCCGTTTGCTGTAACTGCTTCGATGCTATCCACATAGTTTCCCATGTAGCCGTATTGAAGGGAATGCGCGCCGGTTGCATTATTTGCGACGCAGCCACCTAAAACAGCCCGTGATGCACTGGATGGGTCGGGTCCGATTTTCCTGCCGTACTGAGCGAGGTATTGATTCAGGTCGTCCAGGACAACACCGGGCTGACATGTTACGATTTGGCCGTTATTTTCAATACCGATGATTTTATTCATATACTTTGTCATGTCGAAGACAATGCCCGATGTTAATGATTCGCCTGCAACACCGGTTCCCGCACCGCGGGCGACTATAGGAATATTATTATCTCCCGCGTATTTAATAACATCGGCAACATCGGCAGTATCGCGGGGCATTATCACGAATTGCGGAACTATTCTATAAATGCTTGCATCTGTGCTGTATGCGGCCCTGTGTAATATGTCCGTGAAAATGTCACCACGTACTATTGAGGACAAATCAGATGCAATCTGCTCTGGTATGCTTGTTATCTTATCGTTCATTCTTGGTTACTACTCGAAATCTCGCGGCAGGAACTGGGCCTGCGACATGGAGCCTTTCATTCGCAGGATGGCAAGGTCATCTTCGTCAACCTGTCCATTGATGAATTGCTGAACGACAGGGTGAGGATGGTTGCGGATATTGTCGGCATTGCCGTCTGCGATGATCCTGCTGTTGTGAAGCATAACAATTCTATCCGCTACTTTGTATGCGCTTTTCATATCATGTGTAACAACTACTGATGTGATATTCAGCTCTCTTTGCAGCTTGAGTATCAGCTCGTTTATTATGTCCGAACGAATCGGGTCCAGCCCGGTCGTAGGCTCATCATACAAAATCACTTCAGGATTCATCGCTATCGCTCGGGCCAGCGCGACTCTTTTTCTCTGTCCACCCGATAGCCTGGCGGGATAGTAATTCTGAAAACCATCCAATCCAACCATAGCGAGCTTGGTTTTCACAAGCTCTTCCACCTGCGGTAAATCGGTTATCTTGTAATGCTGTCTGATTGGGAAAATAATGTTATCACTAACACTGAGACTGTCGAAAAGAGCGCCTCCCTGGAAGAGAAAGCCAAAATGCGTGCGAATGTTATTCAGCTCTTTCTCTTTCAGGTTGTCTATTCGTTTATGATTAAAATAAACTTCACCAGAGTTGGGTCGCAGCAGTACTATCAAATGTTTAATCAGGACGGTTTTTCCGCAGCCGCTCGGACCGATGATTACCGTAGTTTTGCCTTTTTCTATGCTCAGAGTGATTTTATCCAAAACCACCTTGTTATTAAATATTTTTGTAAGGTTTTTGGTTTCGATAATGCTGTTATTTTCGATTCCGGGCGGCATTTTAATTTCACTTTCCGGTTTTGTTTTTTTATTCATTTCGACAGGATTCATATAAAACCTTACATTTACGGAAATTTAATGTGATTAGGTCAGATTCTGCCCGATCCATTTTCGATCATATAACTATAAACGTTAATTCAGAATAACAGATTCTTGTCCGTTGAGCAAGCAGAGATTTATGAAAAAATTACCTCGTCAAGGCCGGTTCTTTGTCCTGTTTTGAAGCCCTTTCGGGCAATGGAAAAAAATCTCTCGCCTTTAGGCTAAGACTATAGTATTATTTTGGAAATTAGGAGAATACAATGAATAATAAATCAGACATTTCAAAATCGCTTATTCTTAATGAGATTTCTGTAAAGTACTTTATGGCTTTTTGTTCAGTTTTGGTATACCCGGTTTTTCTTTGCGGATGTGCGGCAGAGAGTAAAACCTGTGAAAACCGAATCGATATGTTTGACGGAAAATCGCTGGGGAAATGGCAGGTTTCTGATTTTTTCGCGGGCGGCAGGGTATGTGTAGAAGACGGCGCTATCTTCATAGAAAAAAGCTCCGCAGGCGGCTATATGCAGGGAATAAACTGGACAGGTCCGATTGTAAAAATGAACTATGAAATTACGCTTGAAGCAAAACGTGTAGAAGGGTCTGATTTCTTCTGTGGACTAACTTTTCCTGTTGGTGAGCGGCCATGCACTCTTATACTCGGCGGCTGGGGAGGCACATTGTGCGGGCTTTCGAGCCTTGATTACTATGATGCTTCAGAAAATGAAACTACAACATTTATTGATTTTAATTCCAATCAATGGTACAAAGTTCGCTTGAGAGTTACACATGACAGAATCCAGGCATGGCTCGATGAGGAGCAGTTAGTCGATGTAGATACTACGGACAAATTTATCGATATCCGATTTGAGTGTGAGCCGTCTCTGCCGCTTGGTATCGCCACTTATAATACTACAGGCGCAATTCGTAACATTCGGCTGCAAAAACTTGAATAACAATGCATTATTTGATATCGAGTTTTTTCAAGAGGGTATCGATTGAGATACCTGATATTTGTATTTGTTTAATAGGCCTGGTTTGGCCGGAGATTATTTGAATTGAGTTTTTTTTAACGTTAAGAGCATCGGCAAGAAATTTAATCAAACACTGATTTGCTTTTCCTTTTTCCGGCGGGGCGG
>CAYSHS010000461.1:0-2742 GCA_964430845.1 uncultured Pirellulales bacterium
GATACTGCCTCGGTAAATATTAAAATCACTCCTGTCAACGATTCTCCCGTGATAAGGTCAAAACCTGTAACAACCACGAGAGTATGGGGGACATATAATTATGATGTCGAGGCAGTGGACCCTGACCCTGGAGATATTCTGACCTACAGTTTAGTTGCCAGGCCCGAAGGCATGACGATTGATTCTGCAACCGGCATGATTGAATGGGAGCCTACAGGCTCGCAGGCAGGAAATTATGATGTTATAGTCAATGTCCGGGATTCAGCAGGCGAATCTTCCTCTGACACACAGACATTTACAGTTACAGTGGCATCTCTCGATTCACCATTGATTGTTACCATGACTGTAAAGAATGGCTATGACAGTCAAAGCAGGATGATGCTCCTGGATGAAAACAAGGTTGATTCTCTGAAGGAAAGTGATGACAAATGGCTTGAGATTTCAGGAAAGTCTTTTGTGTCATTTGTATTCTCGAAAACATCCATACCTTCCGGCGCGACTATAGCATCGGTAGTGCTTTATATCGAGCATTACGAGGATAGGGGATTTACAACCGGCTGGCTTAAGTGGAACATCGGAACCGGAAAGCCTGATGACCCTCAAATATGGGACTCTATTGACGCTCCCATACATGAGAGCAAGGCAGATGAATCTGTAGATACGTGGGATATTACAAGTATTGCAGATACGCCTGAAAAACTTGATTCTATGCAGCTTCAAATCAATAACAGCAGTAACACAAGCTCACAAAAAACGTCAATAGACAATATTTATGTAACTGTTAAATGGTATTGATTTGGCATCGGCGAAAAAATCAGTTATAATATAAGTAGAAAGGAATTAGAAGTCGGGAGCATACCAAATAGTCCGGTTTTACCGACTTTTACTACTCTGCGTAGTAAGCTGCGAAGCACGAGATTAACGAAAAATCGAGTAAGATATAAGCTGATTCTTCACTACCCGAACATTGGCTGACATCATAATACTCCTTTCTTCTAAATGGGGGGCTGGTCACGGCTATGGTCAGCCCCGCTTTTTTAGGTTTCATTATTGTTGCTTAGATATCTTTTTTTGAGGCAAAATCAATCTTATAATATTCTTCTAAATCATTTCTACAATTATCACCATTAACTATGTATTTAATCAGACTTTGATTTTATTATTTTTCCAGTACAAATTTTTTTGGAATTTTCTTTAAAATCATGAACCAAATCAGGCTCGAATGGCGCATTACATAATGGAACAAAAGTTGAAAACCGTTTTAATATTTGCTTCTGAATAATTTTTGTATAAAATCGATCCAGGGGACACATTATATAATTAAAGGAAGACTAAAGGAGCTATAACATGGAAACAGAAAACATAAATCCGGAAGATATCTTCCACGAGGCGTCAGAAATAGAAAATAGAGTAGAAAGGGCAAGATATCTGGACCAGGCTTGCAGAGAGAATGATAAATTGCGTAAAGAAGTCGAATCACTGCTTAAAGCGCACGAGCAGGCGGGAGATTTTCTAAAAACGCCGCCAATTGATTCGAATGTAACAATTGAAAATTCTCCAATCCATGAAGGTCCGGGCACAAAAATTGGGTATTATGAGCTGCTGGAGTTAATTGGTGAAGGCGGAATGGGCATGGTCTATCTGGCACAGCAGAAAGAGCCTGTCAGGCGTAAAGTTGTGTTGAAAATAGTCAAACCCGGCATGGATTCCAGGCAGGTAATCGCGCGCTTCGAGGCGGAAAGACAGGTATTGGCTATACTGGACCATCCCAATATAGCGCGTGTCTTTGACGCCGGAACGACCGATACAGGAAGACCTTATTTTGCAATGGAATACGTCAAAGGCGTTTCCATTACAAGATATTGTGACGAAAAAAAGCTGAACATCGAGCAGAGACTGAGATTATTCGAGCAGGTCTGTGAAGCAATTCATCACGCTCACCAGAAGGGAATTATCCATCGTGATATAAAGCCATCCAATATACTTGTATCTGTTCATGGCGACAAAGCTGTTCCCAAAATCATTGATTTTGGCATAGCCAAGGCCATTACTCAGCCGCTTACGAATACGACATTTGTTACTTTCCACGGCCAGATACTTGGTACGCCTGAATATATGAGTCCTGAGCAGGTGGATTCGGCGACACAGGATATTGATATACGTTCTGACATTTATTCGCTGGGAGTAGTCCTGTATGAGCTTTTAGCCGGATTCCTTCCTTATGAGGAGGAATCTTTTGGCCGGCGCGGTTTTGCTGATATGCAGCGAATAATTCGTGAGCTTGAGCCGGTCTCGCCGAGCATAAGATTGACAAAACTTGGCGAAAGAGCCAAAACCATCGCTACCAGCCGCAGCACACAGGTAGTACCGTTAGCAAGGCGATTACAACGAGAATTAGAGTGGATTCCACTGAAGGCCATGCGAAAAGACAGGTGCAGGCGTTATCGGTCGGCATCGGAAATGGCGGATGATGTGCGAAATTACCTTAGCGGCCGGCCTCTGATTGCAGGTCCTGAAACAGCAATATATCGAACTAAAAAATTCGTGCAAAAGCACGCCGGATTTGTTGCCACAGTGGCTCTTGTAACTGCAACTATATCAATAGGTTCGATTGTGAGTACGTCTATGTACGTAAAATTAAAAGTCGTAGTAAATGATTTGGTTTTTGCCAAAGCAAATGCCGAAGAAAAAACAAAAGAAGCTATAGAACAGAAAAATGAGGCTGAACAGAAAACGGTAGAA
>CAYSHS010000462.1:0-2740 GCA_964430845.1 uncultured Pirellulales bacterium
GAGACGATGGGACTCGAACCCACGACTTCCGGCTTGCAAAGCCGGCGCTCTCCCAACTGAGCTACGTCCCCGGAGCCCGCTGCTGCGGAAAATCCGAAATCCTAATATCTAAATCCTAATTTAGGATTTAGTGCTTAGTATTTCCTTCGGCTTACAGCCGAAGGCAATGGGCCCGGGAAGAGTCGAACTTCCGACCTTACGCTTATCAGGCGTACGCTCTAACCAACTGAGCTACGAGCCCGGAACCCGCTACGCGGAAAATCCCAAGCACAAAATCCGAAATAAGAAACAATCACTAAATTCCAATTTCCAAAATCCAAAACATTTAATTCAAACATTTTAGCTTATCAAATCCGAATTTGTCTCGAATTTAGAGCTTCGTGCCTCGAATTTCCTTATGGCAAAAGCCATAAGGTAGTAGGCTCGCTGATTATAACTATAAACTTAAAAAAGAGCAATAAAAAAAACCGCTGCCTTTTAACTGCCAGCGGTTCAAAAGATACGGACATTATATCATGCCCGCAGGCAGTTCAAAGTAAAAAACACATCGTTCTTAAGATTTTCTTCAAAATCCTAACCAGATCCTTTCTATGGTCTGTTACTTTCCAACCCACACCTAAAAGTTATAATTTATACTGGTATCGACAGACAGTCAAGATATTTTTTAATATTTTTTTAAAAATTTCCTGTTTATTAGTATTTATACTGCAATTTTTATCAGATTGTTCTATTATCGAGATACAGGCGAGTCATATAGAGTCAAACACTTTTCTCAGGTACTTTATAACTCTTCCATAATTCTCATTCCTTTTGCTAACTCCTTTTCTGACAAACAGATAGAACAATTTTAATATACTTATCGATTCTTAGGGAAATACTTATCATAGAAATTTCCCCTTGCTAATAACTCTATTATCAGCTATAAAACTTATATGCGAATACATCCGGGACTTGTTGTTTATATAGCCTGCTTGATACAGTATTTTTCAGGATAAGTTTAATTTGCAAATAAAAAGAGAGCTTTAATGCACGTACATCATAACAACTTAATACTGTTATTGATTACATTGCTCTGCATACTCGCTGTATTTGTATTATACTCTGCGCAAAACAATAAAGACTCTGAAAATGGCAGGCTCATCGCTATCGTCAATGGCACGCAAATATTTGCAGGCGATATCGACAAAATCACAAAAATGATAGATATAATGAATCTGCATCAATTAAGCGCCGAGCAATTGCGCAAAGGAGTGCAAAAGCATGAAATAAACAATCTTCTTAGCGATATAAAAAAAATTATAATCGAGCAGCAGATAAAAAAATACGGCCTGACTGTAAGCGAGCAGGAAGTCCAATCGAAAATAAATGAAATGTTCGCAAATATCGACAGTGATGCGGCCAAAAATATAATCGAAAAAAGCATGGCTATGTATGAAGCCCTGCAGGAATGGCAAAAACAACCTTCCAAATCAGATACTATTTACAATGAAAAGCTGGCGCGCATCGACGTTAAAAAAGACCAATGGGAGTTAATGAAAATCATCTATGACACGCCTGAAAAACTTAAACGGATGCAGATTCCTCAAAACATCGAAGACATGAAAAAATACAGCTACGAATCCGCTAAAAATGATTTGCTGTACCAGAAGTTAGTGGACTCAGTTACAAAGGTTACTGTGACAGAAGACAAAGTTAAGGAAGCCTACAATCTAAAGTACGGCGACTGGAATCACGATGCGACTTTCGATGAAGTAAAAGAAAAAATCCGCCAGCAGTTGAAAAAAGAAGATGAAACAGCCAACATGACAACCTGGCTGAACGAACAATATAAAAACGCCAAAATCGAAATAAAAGACTCGAAATATAAAGAAGTCTTAAATATATTACAAGCAGGTGATAAATAGCTGAAGTATATATAAATTTCTTTTAAGCTTTTATTTTAATCATAATTATTCCATAGAAAAAAATGAAAACACTAATAATCCACGAATCGTTTTTTGGAAATACAGGAGCATAATTATGAAAAAAGTGTTTGTATCCGGATGTTATGATATTCTTCATGCGGGTCACATTCAGTTTTTCAATGAAAGTAAAGCGTTAGGCGACCACTTAACCGTCTGCTTTGCTTCAGATCAGGTGTTATGGCAACACAAAGAGCGGCAGCCTTCAATCCCGCAGGAGCACAAACGGGCAATCATTCAATCCCTGAAGATGGTCGATGATGTTGTCTTGGGAGAGAATATGGAAATGGGCCTGGATTTTAAAGACCATTTCCTCCGAATCAAGCCAGACATTTTAGCCGTCACTGAAGACGACCAATATGCTGATAAGAAACAATCTTTCTGTGAACAATATGGCGTAGAATATCGTGTATTACCCAAAACGCCGCCAGAGTTCAAACCAATTTCAACATCAGGTATCGTAAAATGGATTCGTGCTCCCAGGGAAGCTCCCCTGCGGGTAGATTTTGCGGGAGGATGGCTTGATGTGCCCCGATTTGCCAGGGAAGGAGGATTTATCGTCAATTGCGCAATTTCGCCGCTGGTTTCAATCAATTCCTGGGAATATGAAAAACGAGCCGGCCTGGGCGGAAGCGGCGCATGGGCGATTCTCAACGGAAATGATGGCGTCCTAAGTGAGCTTAACCTTGGTGTGGGCTGGCAGGACCCGGCTATAATACAGGAAACAGGATTATGTGTTTGGAGAAGCAGCCAACATCCCATTCTGCACATAAAACGCA
>CAYSHS010000463.1:0-2731 GCA_964430845.1 uncultured Pirellulales bacterium
CCTTTTCTGATATTATACTCCAGGTTAAAATCCCATGTTTTTTTATAACCTCTGTCTTTCATACATTTCTCGAATATCATTCGTTTGTATGGCTCGCTGATTGATGAAGACGTGACGTAATCTTTTCTCTGCTGCTCGGCAGCTTCCGATGCTTCACGTTCCGCCTGATACAAACATTCCCTGCAGTCACTGCTCGCCCTTAGATAAGTTTTACTTTTGCTGTACCAATAGTCAGCCGGCACGCACCCTGAAGAAGCGATTATCATTATTAATAAAATTGTGTTTAAATTCTTCACTTTCTGTCGCTCCTTTTAATACTTAAAAAAATTTGATTATGGAAACTTTGATTCTTCTGTTATTTTTGTATATTGAGAGTGTTTCTTTCGTAGAAGATTCCTGAGGAGTAGCCCTGGATTGAGTTATCCGCGCTGGCTAAATCGAGGCGTTTTGCGGCTAAGAGGCAGTAGGCTTTTTCTATTTCTATTCCGAAAAAATTGCGTTCGAGCTTTTTAGCCGTAACTATGCTGCTTCCTGTTCCCATGAAAGGATCAAAAACGAAGTCGTTTTTGTTTGTGCTTGCGAGGATGAGTTTGGCAAGAAGCTTTTCCGGCTTTTGCGTGGGGTGGTCTGTGTTTTCGGGCATCGACCAGAATGGGATTGTTATATCATTCCACAAATTCGATGGATGTGTGATGCGAAAACTTCCTTTTTCGCTTTTTTCCCAGTCTTTAGGCTGGCCATCTGAATTGGTATATGGCGCTAATACTTTTCGCTTTAGCTTTACTGCATCTACATTGAAAACATAATCATCGGAGACTGTTGCGAACCAAATATCTTCAGAGGCGTTTTTCCAGTTCTTTTTTGCGCCTCTGCCTTTTTCTCTTTCCCATGTAATTCGATTTCGAACTTTCAGGAACTTTTCCAGCACGAGGTGAATCGCAGTCGAAGTGAACCATTCGGAGCAGACATAAACAGAAGCAGTTTTTTTCAACAAAGGCAATAATTTTACTATCACATCCTCGAACCATTCCGCATACTGCTCGATGCTCTTCTTTTTGAATGTTGATGAGCTGAATGTCTTGGTAAGGTTATAAGGCGGGTCCAGTATCAGAAGGTCTGCGAAATTTTCCGGAAGAAATTCCGCAACCTGAAAAACGTCCTGATTTGCGATTCGATTTGTTATGCTTTTTAATTGCAGCGATTCTGTAATACTCAACAAATCTCTGCCGTAGAGTTCCTTCTCTTTATCGCTGAGAGTTATCGTCCTGTTTCTTGGTGCCCTGGTTTTCGACACAGAATTCCTCTATGCAGACTCTTTTTTCGCATTCTGATTCTGATCGAACAAGCTTGTCTTACCTTCAACCACATCGCGCGTTATGACATATTTCGCAGGCTTAGGCTCTTCGGGAAGCTGGTACATCATATCAACCATCAGCTCCTCGGTAATCGCACGCAAAGCCCTGGCGCCGGTATCACGTTTGAGAGCTTTTTTCGCCAGTGCGTGCAGAGCACCTTCAGTAAATTCCAGCTCGGCATCTTCCATCTCGAAAAACCTCTGGTATTGCCTGCTTAGCGCATTTTTCGGCTTTGTCAGAATCTCGATCAGTGCATTTTCATCAAGTGCAGAAAGCGTGGCGATTACAGGAAGCCTGCCAACCATTTCCGGAATCATTCCGAACTCGATAATATCTTCGGGTATTACCTGCTCGAGTATATTAGTCAACTCGGCTTTTTCATCTCTCGACTGGGAAAGCTCCGAGTCGAATCCAATCATCTTTTTGCCGAGCCTCTTTTTTACGATATTATCCAGGCCGACGAAAGTACCGCCGCAGATAAATAAAATCTGAGATGTGTCCATTTGTATGTAGGATTGTTCTGGATGTTTCCTTCCTCCCTGCGGCGGGATGTTGGCCATTGTTCCTTCGAGCATCTTGAGCAATGCCTGCTGAACGCCTTCACCCGAAACATCTCGTGTAATCGAAATATTCTGCGATGTCTTACCGATTTTATCTATCTCGTCAATATAGACAATTCCTTTTTGAGCTGCTTCGATATCATAATCAGCGGCCTGAAGCAGCCGCAGGAGAAAGTTCTCGACATCCTCGCCGACATATCCTGCTTCAGTTACAGTTGTTGCATCACAAATCGCGAACGGCACTTCCAGCTTGCGTGCAAGCGTCTTTGCAAGCAGGGTTTTTCCTGAGCCTGTCGGGCCAATCAGAAGAACGTTGGATTTATCAATCTCGACATCGCTGTTATCGCTCTCGTGGTGCAGCAGACGCTTATAATGATTATGCACCGCGACTGAGAGGTATTTTTTCGCATGTTCCTGCCCGATTACATACTCATCGAGATATTCCTTTATCTCCCTGGGCTTGGGCATTCCTTTTCGTTTTATGCCTGTACCAGTCCTCTTGCGGTCCTGCTTTATGATATTGTAGCAGAGGTCCACACATTCGGGACAGATGAACACTTTATTCGGACCCTCGATGAGGGTTTCCGACTGACTTGCCGACTTGCCGCAAAAGCTGCAAACCGCTTTAGGTGATTTATTTATTGGTCGTTTAGTCATTTTATTACCCTGGTTTTTATTCAAAATTCCATATCCGGCCTAAAATTTCCCGTTAATAGTATCGTATCAATTTTATGACTCTTGAAAAAATACTGTCGTATTAAATTTATACTGCATATTATAACCATTGCTGCCATCAGTATAAAGTGCAAAATTTCA
>CAYSHS010000464.1:0-2730 GCA_964430845.1 uncultured Pirellulales bacterium
AGATAGCTAAAAAGCAAATTGAGCTGGAAAAAGAAAGTTTATGTAAGGCTAATCGATATTTATTTTTAGATACTGCTTTGATCGTTATAAAAGTATGGTTCCTTCATAAATATAAAACAGTGCCTGATTGGTTACTTCATAATATGAAGAAAGATAAATATGATTTGTACTTATTATGCGAAACCGATATCCCTTGGATAGAGGAACCTGTGCGGGAAAATCAAGAATTACGAAAATATTTATCTGATTTATATTTGCAGGAGCTTGAAAACAACAAATTCCCTTATTTTGTTGTTAAGGGGAAAAGGCAAAGGAGATTAAAAAATGCCATTAAATCTGTTGATCACTATTTTAAAAATAAATTGATACCGTATGAGGTTAATAACTAAAGATATTTATTATGCGATTCGGTCTCTTCTCTACATTGCGCAGAAGCCGGAGAAGATGACTTCTGTAAGTGAGTTAGTAGGCGCTCTCAATATGCGCAGGGCTTTTTTACGGAAAATTTTACAGAGCTTAAGCAAAAACAAAATATTGAAATCAGTAAAAGGACACGGGGGAGGTTTTTCTTTTAACATGCGGCCTTCTCAAGTGCGAATTATAAATGTTATAGATATATTTCGAAGTAAAGAGGAATTTATAAATTGCTTGTTGGAAAAAAATATTTGTCCGTATCCAAATGATTGTGTATTAATGGCAAAAATGAAAGATATTGAGAAAAATATATATAAGGCATTAGAGACAACTACAATAGCGACTTTGCTTAACAATATAAAATAATTTTTTTTGATTTTATTTTCTTAAAGCAAAGTATAGAACGTAATTTTAAATATGATAATAGACTTAACTCAAATGCAATCCAATCAAAGCGGTATAGTGCATAAAATTCAAGGGGGAATTGGATTCACGGGAAGACTGCAGAATATGGGAATAAGACAGGGGAAAAGAATTACTAAAGTCAGTTCACATTTTGGGCGAGGACCTCAGACGGTAAAAATAGACAATTTACAAATAGCTATTGGCTATGGAATGGCCAGAAAAATATTAGTTGAGGTTGAAAAGTGAAGTTAAATAAAATTTTATTAATGGGGAATCCGAATGTAGGTAAAAGCGCGCTGTTTTCAAGATTAACGGGCGCAAAGGTAACTATTTCAAATTATCCGGGCACAACCGTTGAATTTACCCAGGGATGTATGAAGATTGGCGAAGAAAGGCCGATGATCATAGATGTCCCAGGTACATACAATTTAAATCCAACATGTAAAGCAGAGGAAGTAGCGATTCAAATGTTAAAAGATGGCGATTTGGTCATAAATGTAGTTGATGCTACAAATTTAGAAAGAAACCTTCTTTTAACTTTTCAATTATTAGAAAAGAACATTCCGGTTGTTATTGCTTTGAATATGTGGGACGAAGTTAAACATAAAGGCATTCATATTAAAGTGAGCGAATTAGAAAGAAAATTGGGCGTTCCTGCAGTTTCCACATGCGGGTTAACCGGAGAAGGAATAAAGAAATTGATAGAACGTATTAAAGAAGCAAAGGCTCAGCAGATGCCGTCGTCTTCCGATATGCAAAAATGGGAAAAGATAGGCGAAGTAATAACAGATGTTCAAAAGCTGACTCACCATCGTCACACATTATTAGAGAGGTTGGAAGATTTAAGTATTAAGCCATTATCAGGATTGCCGATCGCCTTAGCAATTGTATATATTGCCTTTTGGATTATTCGCTTTTTCGGGGAAAATCTTATAGTTTATGTATTTGAACCTTTATTTGAAAAAATATGGCTTCCCTTAACAATGAAAGCAAGTGCCTTTTTGGGAGGAAGCGGCTTTTTACATAATATTCTAATAGGTCATCTTATCGATGGAACTATAGACTTTGGTCAGTCTTTTGGTCTTTTAACTACAGGCTTTTTTGTGCCTATGGCCATGGTGTTACCATATATTTTCAGTTTTTATCTGGTTTTAGGTTTATTAGAAGACTTCGGTTATCTTCCGCGTTTGGCCGTTTTGGTTGACAATTTTATGCATCATTTAGGCCTTCATGGTTATGCGATCATACCTTTTATTTTGGGTCTAGGATGCAATGTTCCGGGAGCATTAGCAACACGTATTTTAGAAGAAAAACGTGAAAAATTTATTGCGGCTACTTTAATGGCGCTTGCTGTTCCTTGTATGGCTCAGATTGCGATGATTTTGGGTTTAGTTGGGCAAAGAGGCGGACAGTATGTTCTTGTTGTTTTTATGACATTATTTGTAGTTTTTATAAGCGGAGGACTACTTTTAAATAAGACTTTAAAAGGAGCCAGCCCGGAAATACTGCTTGAAATTCCTCCTTATAGGGTACCCCAACTTAAGGCAGTTATTAAGAAACTTTGGATGCGCTTATCGAATTTTTTAAAAGAAGCATTGCCTTTAGTACTCTTAGGAGTGCTTTTGGTTAATATTCTTTATTCTTTAAAAATAATGGATTTTCTTGTAAATATTTTTTCGCCTATTTTGACAGGCTTATGGGGTATACCTAAAGAAGCCATATTTGCTTTAATCATTGGATTTTTCAGAAAAGATGTGGCTGTGGGTATGCTTGGGCCACTTAATTTAACAAGTAAGCAATTAGTCATTGGTTCTACAGTTTTGGCTGTTTATTTTCCTTGCGTTGCCACCTATATAGTTTTACTCCGGGAATTGGGAATAATGGATATGATAAAAGCAACAATGATTATGC
>CAYSHS010000465.1:0-2717 GCA_964430845.1 uncultured Pirellulales bacterium
TTCAGCGATTTTCTTAAATAATATATGCCTTTTCTCATTTTTGCAAAACTCTTATAAGAACATAAGAGGAAAATAGAAGCTAAATCGTGGAGGTTGTATTGTGAATAACTGTAAAAGTAAATCAAAGATATGTCATATTTGTATAATTGTATTTTTGAGCTTATTTTTAGCAGTTTCTGCTTATACAGCCGGTTGTACGCAGAAAAAACCTACGCAAACGTATGCACCTAAAGTTCTTGTTTTGGACGACTGCGATAGCGACAATGATACCGAGACGCCGCCGCGGGGAGATAAAGTTTTAATGCTGGACTCGAATGGCGAGCTGCTTAATACAATCAACGGATTCAAAATAAAAACACGTTTCGGTGAAAACAAGGTAATCTCAGTATCCGAAGATGGGCGTTTTTTTGCCGTGTGTGAAAATGCAGATAACAAGCTGACAATAATTGAGACATCCACAGGTCAGGAATACTGGTCGGCAACCTGGCCCAGTAAGGCTATAAATACAGCAGTGTTTTGCAATAATATTTTATACGCGGCGAATCCCAATGTCGTTCTGGCACTTGACATCAATAAAAAAAGCATCACAGAAATAGAGGGATTATGGGATGGGACATGGTTTGATTTCGCATTTGATAAACAAAATAATTGCATTTGGGCGGGTGGAATGAATATCAGAAAATACGATATGGATTTTAAGACTATTTTGAATGTGAATTCTATTTTCGATACTTCAATAGCCGGTGTATTTTCAATCGATATTACATCCGATGGCTCGGCCTGGGCTGCTGTAAAAGAAGCAGCAGAAAAGAACGGGCTTGAAAATATGTTAGTGAAAATTTCACCGGATGGAAATGTTATAAAAACTATAAAACTCGATATTGGTCCATTTTGTATTTGTGTGGATAAGTCCGATGATAGTATCTGGGTCACGGGAATGTCATCAGGAAAAGATTATTCCAAAATAGGTGACGAATGGCCTGAAACTCTCACGGAATTATATGAAAAAATCGAAACAGATGTCAAAACATTCACACATAAATATAACTCTCAAGGGGACCGTATAGTCGAATTAGGCAAGGGCGGCTATTCGATGGATATAGACCCGGCAGACAAGTCCGTATGGATAGCGGGACGTGACAGTATAATTCACAGCTCAAGCACTGGTGATATAATAAGCGAATATAATAATGTTTCTAAACAGCATAAATGGATTGCAGTTATAAAATAAAGGTATAAAAATGAAACATATAGTTGTTCTTCTTATTTTTGTGATATTGAATATTTCCTGCTCGAATCAAAGCATCACACTTTTTTCAACGGATTCTTTCTTAAAGGAAAGTTACGCAACAAGAAGTTTTCTGAAAAGGTCGCTGTCCATGCTGCCCGAGGGAGCTTCCTTAAAGACTCCGGTCGATGGTGTAAATGCGCTTGACGTGAACTGGCCCGGGAATGCTCTTATTACAAGCGTAGAGAAACATCAGCCCTGGAAAAAGCACTCTCATTATGATTTTGTACTCGACCTTAATGATACGGATTTGTTTTCATATAATCAGACCGGCTCATATACGATGACGGCCGCGATTCTGCTGGATTATTATTTTTTAGGGCTGATTGATTTGGGTTTTAAAGATACGGGCGAACCTCGTACTTTATTATATTACCCGGTTCAGTTCATCAGTAACACATGGTTCAAGGAAAATTGCAATATAACTGTTGCCGGGAACATTTATATAAATGTCGAAGATAAAAAAGCCCTGGTTACCGCGGATGTTTTCGAAATCTATTAGTTAGCTTATTCTAAATCTGTATAGAAGTTAAACAGTCTGTTTGAATAAATCACTTTTTCGCATCAGCTAAATCCGAAGGAGTTATCGGATTCGAAATGAGCTGGATGAATGTTTTCCACTTTTCATCCTGGTTATCATTTCAAAACACTGTGTCTAAAAAACCGGCCTTGACGTATAAGGTTCGGGGAATTAAAATAGCCGCTTTATTATTTAAGCTGATTAGTATGATTCACTAATTCGCTAATCTTTTTTCCAGTTTCGAGGTTTTTTATGACATTGATTAACGAAAATTTCCTTAAATTGCAGGCCGGGTATTTATTTCCGGAAATAGGCAGAAGAAGACGTGCTTTCCAGGCGGCAAATCCCGATGCAAAAATTATCAGCATGGGTATAGGCGATGTGACCCAGCCCCTGGCTCCGGCTGTGATTGATGCGATGAAAAAAGCTGTGGAAGAGATGGGACACAGAGAAACTTTTCATGGCTACGATGATGACGGCATAGGCTACAAATTCCTGAGAGAAGCTATCAGGGAAAATGATTTCAAAGCTCGCGGCGTAGATATCGATATTGACGAAATCATCGTTAGTGACGGCGCAAAATGCGATACAGGTAATGTCCAGGAAATTTTCGGCATAGATAATATCGTAGCTGTAACAGACCCAGTTTACCCGGTCTATGTGGATACCAATGTAATGGCAGGCAGAACAGGCGCAGCGGCAGGGCAGGGAAGGTACAGCGGCATCGTATATATGCCATGCACGGAGCAAAACAATTTCGTACCTGAGCTGCCCAAAGAAAAAGTGGATATAATCTACCTGTGTTTTCCGAACAATCCCACAGGAGCCGTAGCGACTAAAGAGCAGCTCTCGAAGTGGGTTGATTACGCAAAGAAGAATAACACGATAATTCTTTTCGATGCCGCTTAT
>CAYSHS010000466.1:0-2707 GCA_964430845.1 uncultured Pirellulales bacterium
CAACTAATGCTTGGTCATATTCCTGCCTTACTTAACAAAAATCCGCGCAAAATACTTGTCGTAGGATGTGGCGCCGGTGTTACTGCCGGCTCGTTTTTGCTGCATCCGGGAATAGAAAAAATAGTTATCTGTGAAATCGAGCCTTTGATACCAAATGTAGCAGGAGAATGGTTCAAAGAATATAATAACGATGTTATTAATGACCCTCGTGTACAGGTTGTGTATGATGACGCGCGTCATTATATTCTAACCACAGATGAGAAATTCGATATAATAACATCAGACCCGATTCATCCCTGGGTCAAGGGAGCGGCTGCGCTTTATACTGAAGAATATTTTGAGTTATGTAGAAAACGCCTGAATCCCGGCGGTATTATTACTGAATGGGTGCCTTTGTACGAAAGTAATCTTGAAGCGGTGAAAAGTGAAATAGCGACCTGTTTCAAAGTATTTCCCAATGGAACGATCTGGGGTAACGATAGTTACGGCGAAGGATATGACATCGTTATGTTGGGACAGGCTGAAGATTCGAGTATAAATGTCGATGAGATGCAGAAAAAACTCGACGGTCCTGAATATGCACGCGTACGTCAATCACTTGCAAGTTTAGGTTTTAGCTCGGCGATAAATTTGCTTTCGACTTATGCCGGGCAGGGACGCGATTTGCAGGACTGGCTCAGGGATGCTGTCATAAATAAGGATAGAAATTTACGATTGCAATACCTTGCGGGAATGAGCCTGAATTCGTACCAGGAGAGCGGCATTTACAAAGATATGCTCGCTTACCGCAGGTATCCGGACGACCTTTTCGTTGCTTCCGACCAGTACAAACGAGAGCTGATTCGTAACCTTGAGTAAAATTCTCTGATTAAATTCTTATTGAATATCCAGGCTTAATACCTTATATTTTCTTATAGTTTTTATTAGAATAGAATTCTGAGGTATAGCTATGAGTCTAATGGATATTATTCAAAAAAGATATTCCTGCCGGTCGTATATGGAAAAGGAAATCGAGCAGGAGAAACTCGATAAGATATTCGAAGCGGCACGCCTGGCGCCTTCTGCGAAAAATTTTCAGGACTGGCGTTTTATCGTTGTAACGTGCAAAGAAGTTAAAGCAAAAGTTGCTGCACAAACCAACAGGGCGCCATTGTTTGAAAAGGCCGGTGCAATTATCGTTGCATGCAGCAATAAAGATTATGTCATGCGGTGCGGCCAGGCTGTAGGCCCGATCGATGTCTCTATCGCACTCGAGCATATCAGCCTCCAGGCGGCAGAGCTGGGCCTGGCTACCTGCTGGATAGGCTCGTTCGACGCTGAAAATGTCAAGAAAATACTGAAAATTCCACACGATGTAACAATTATAGAGCTGATGGCGCTTGGTTACCCAGCCGAGCAGGGAAAGCAGAACACAAGATTGACTATCGAGGATATTTTATGTTATAATAAATGGAGTTTCTGACTCGTAGCATGGGCATTCTGCCCATGCCTGCACGAGCAAGGGGACGTGGTGTAACGGGAGCACGCCGCGGTCGCATCGCGGAAATGAGGGTTCGATTCCCTTCGTCTCCAGTCTTGTATATTGTATAATAATCATTATAGAACTGACTGCAAAGAAATCTTACGGAGAACGATTTCTTTTAAAAATCATCGGAAAGTAAAACATGTGGAGTTGAAAGGGTAAGAAAATGGAAATCAGAAAAAAGTTTTTTTGCGTGTCGTTTTGTTTATTTTTATTATCAACGGTTTCAGCATCTGATATCTCATGGATTAACGGCCCTAACAAGCCTGATTCCTGGACTATTGATCCATGTCAGCCGGGACAGAATGATGTAATTTCATTTTCCGGGCCGGTTGGTCCGCTTGCAAACAGTTGTTTTGCAATGGCATATTTTGGAGGTACGCCGACTATTTCAGTTGATGATGTAAATAAAGTAGTAGAATTATGGTTCGAGGGACCGGCACCTGATACATGTCCATATATATGGGCGCCAGTGTACGGCTTATCAGGTCAATTTGGACCATTGTCGCCGGGTAACTGGACATTTAAATCGGCACAGCCTGATATTGCTTTCGAGGTGCCTTTTACCGTAGTTTCGACGGGAATATTTTATTATGTTGATAAGAATGCCCCGGGACCATATCATAATGGTAAGATATGGAAATGGGCATTCACGAATATTCAGGATGCTTTGGCGATTGCATCAGCAGGAGATACGATTTTTGTCGCTCAGGGTACTTATAAGCCGGACGAAGGTGGTTCTGAAACTCCTGGAGACAGGATGGCTGCTTTTTCACCTGCTCCTGGAGTAAGATTAATCGGAAGCTGTGTAGGTTATGGTCATGCTGATCCGAATCTTCAGGATATCGATACTTATACAACAGTATTAAGTGGAGACCTTAATGATGATGATTTATTGGGAACACTTAACAAGTATGATAATAGCTATCAGGTTGTTAGTGTTTTTGGTGGTAAGACGGGAGCTGTAATAATTGATGGTTTTGTAATTACATCAGGTCAGGCGGATGGATCGGATACGACCAATTGCGGTGCCGGTTTGAATATTGATAATTCTATTGTCAGACTTGTTAATACGAAGCTTTCAGATAATGTTGGCGGCTTCGGAGGCGGAATTTCCTGCCGCAATGCAGAACTATCCATGTGGAATTGCGTAATAACAGGCAATAACGCCAGGATATACGGCGG
>CAYSHS010000467.1:0-2701 GCA_964430845.1 uncultured Pirellulales bacterium
GAAAATCGCTGAACGATTTTCTTAAAATAATAATTATATCTTTTCGTAAGTCTGTTATAGGTAGTATGTTATGCTTGGAAAAGAAAAAATATAAAATCGTATTTTTTCTTTCCAAAGTATGCCTTTTCTCATTTTTGCAAAACTCTTGTAATAACTAAAATTTCATATTATTTACAATTTTTATGCTTTTCTTTGAGATTTGTTCTTGAAATTATGAACATAATTAAGCAATAATTATAAATATTATATAAAAACTTCAACATTTATATTTTTTCAGAAGGAGTTAAAAATGAGAATAAGCAGATCGACTGGTTATGCAATACTTGCACTTGGTTATATCATCGAAAATAAAGACCAAAAGATAGTATTGTCTCAGGATATCGCCAAGAAATATGATATTCCGCTGGAATACCTCCTGAAATTACTGCAGCAATTGGTAAAATCCAACATATTACACAGTAAAAGAGGCCCTCACGGCGGCTTCTCATTAGCCAAACCACCCCAGAATATCACGATTCTCAATATTATCGAAGCCATTGACGGGCCATTTGTAAGCCACACGAACCTGGCAGAACAAACTCCGGGAGAAAAAATCGGAGCACAAGTCGATAAAGTTTATGATAAAGCCCTCTCACAGGCTAAGGCTGTTTTCTCAAAAGCAAAGCTCTCGACCTTAATGGGTAAATAAATTTCGTATCCCGAAATTTATTGCTCAAAGTACGCCGGACAAAGCACAGAGTGTTAGGTATGAACTATGCAAATAAGTGAATTTCAGCGCTTGATTTCAGAAAAATACGAGAAACGGGACAGGCAGAGGGGCACATCGCGTACTTTCATGTGGTTCATCGAAGAGGTCGGTGAGCTTTCGACTGCGCTTGTTTCCAACGACAGGGACAATGCTGAAGAAGAATTTGCCGACGTTTTTGCCTGGCTCTGCACACTTGCAAATATCAATGATATCAACCTTGAAAAAGCCTGCCGAAAATACACAAGCGGCAAGCTGGAAGGATTCAAACCCAAATAGCACGGTATTTTATTTATAATTATTTCAGGCTTAATTTTTAACTTTTTAATACGATTCGTAATTCCCTTCCGGTCGATACCTGAAAAATACCGAACATCCCGCCTGAAAAACTCTTGGTGAAACTTATCCCCACAGACACAAACAATAACAACTTTGTTTTCGATTCTCTCACAGGCACAGGAAGCTCAATAATCACAGCTAAGAAACTCAGCCGCAATTTCTTCGGTATAGAATTAGAAAAAGAGTCTTGCCTCTTAGACGCAAAACGCCTAAACCTGGCGGAAAACGACAAATCAATCCAAGGCTTCTCCTCCGGCGTTTCCTATGAAAGAAACACTCTCAACTCAAAAAGACTCTTCTGACATGACATAAAACATACATTAACCATTTGTTTGCATTTTCCCTGTTTCGATTTACAAATTTACATAATTATGGTAATATAATCCTTATTGTTCTTTTGGAAGGATAATAAAGTGCCTGAAATATGCAGATTTTTCGGTATAATAATTCGGATGTTTTTTGACGATCACGAGCCGTCACATATTCATGTTGAATATCAGGGGCAAAAGGCTGTTTTTGATCTAAGAGGAAATATCATAAAAGGCGAGCTTAATTCACGAACAGCTATAAAGCTTGTACGTGAATGGATCGACCTGCGAAATAACGAACTTCAAGAGGATTGGAAACTTGCACAGTCTGGAAAAGAGCTTAAAAAAATATCCCCGTTGGATTGAGGTGTATAATGTGGAACCTTAATGAAGTAACGAATATTCAATATCAATCAGATTACTCCTATATGGTCGTTTTTGACGATGGAACGAGCGGCGTAATCGATTTTACGGATTATTTATCGAAAGGACCCGTATTTGCACCTTTAAAAGATTTGGACTTCTTCAAAAAAGCAAAAATCGAAGGCGGCACAATCTCCTGGCCAAACGGAGCCGATATAGCCCCGGAAACATTATACGAAAAATGCCAAAAAGCAATGTCAGCAAGAAATTAAAGGTATATTAATTCTCGGAAAACTTGAATTTCTCATTTTGTTGAACTCGGAGATTTTTATTCACATAAACAGATAAAACCAGACTGTTTTGCTATATGATTTATGACATAGATATCGCGTTGCAGTCGCATAGATTCAGTCATTAATATCAATGGTAAAGCTCTCTTGTTAAGACTATTTTCAATCGTTTGTTCCCATTCCTGCGTTTCTTTTGTTGATTTTCTTGCATCAATGTGTGAAGCAGGCAGATCAAGAAACAAAAAGCCGAGATAATCTACTGCACCTTTTCGTTGATCTTCAATAACATTAATTCTACCATCGAGTTTATCGAAAAATTCCTTTGATAGAGGAGTTGGCCAGTAGCAAGCGCTGGAAGGTCCTATTTCATACGAATTGTATGGAGGAGCGGATTGCTGATATTTATGTAAGTGAAATTCTACATTTTGTTTTTTTTCAAATTCAGATATTAGCCAGATTTTCTTGAATCTTGGGTAAATTGTAATTTGTAATCCATTTTCAGAATAACAGATACGAAGAGTTTTTGATTCTTCCTCGATTTTTATTAAAGCATTATTTATTTGGTTGTGAATAAAATCTATAATTTTATCTCGGAATTCATAGTTAATTCTCTCTCCTTTAAGGGTGATGAATCGATATTTACGCAGATACTTACC
>CAYSHS010000468.1:0-2696 GCA_964430845.1 uncultured Pirellulales bacterium
CAACGAGGCCGAAGGGGCTCGAACCCTCAACCTTCGGATCGACAGTCCCCTTCTCAGCTTATAAGAGCTTATTTAATAAGGGCTTATGGCGCGTTTTTTAGCCTAAAACGAGGTTTACAAGTGGTTAAAAAGTCGCTGAGAAAATAATTTACAAGTCACCATCATGTGACGACTGACCCACTCAGTGACCCACTTTTCAACTTGATCTTCTTCCATTAGCTCCTCGAAGACGATTCAACAACCCGTCGAAGCTCGTTGCTAAAGTAGAAAATGAGCAGAAGGTGCTTGGTATCTATCGCAGAGTGAGGGACGAAATCAAGACAGTCGTAGAAAAACTGCCTGAGTTTCTGGAAAGATGATAAGCGAAGTTATGGGCTGTTATTTGCTCAGCATTTTCTCCGATCCGAGCAGATTCGCTTAAAGGCAATATAATCTTGTTCCTGTTGTTGTTCCCGTCTGTGGGCATCAAACAGGCAATAGTTCTCGTAAAGCCATTGTTCCTTACCGCTGCTTTTGAGCATATCCAGGGTAAACCTCATATTGGGGCTTATGTCTTCGAATGGCTCGATATCCAGACCACCCGAGGCCAACTCCATTATTTCGTCGATATTTTCAATGAGAATTCCCGTGTGGAACTGTTGATAATTCCATCGGTGCGGAATAATCAGTATGCAGCTCAAATTATTGAACTTTGTGGGTCGCCCAAGCAGCAGGATGGCGGGGTCTATAACGGGGATATATGTTCCATTGAATTCCACGACACCTCTTATATGCGTTGGTGTCTCATAATCAAGTTTTATCAACTCTGTGCAGTTGAGGCACTGAAGTTTCAACTCCGATTGTTTGGTGCCCTGACCAAGCAGAAATACATTGAACCATGAATGCAGATAGCATTTGGTCTGTTCGACTCGCTTGGTTCTTCCTGTCGCTATAACCATTTGTGGACTCCTTAAACGTCGGTCTATATACAACACGCTCGTCCGTGCTTACTTTCTCGCTGGGCTTAGGCCTCTGTTACGACTTGGTCTTACACCCAGCGTGGAGATGAACGCAAATCATTAATTTCTACGTTCTGAGTTTAAGGATGATTCATTAGAAGACGATTAGGGTTTTGTTAGAAATTATTAAATCGTCATCGGACAAAATTCACAGAGCAATTTCACTTATACTTCTCTGAGCTATGTCGGACGATTTGGCCCTCTATCATGTAAATCACATCTTCTGCGATGTTAGTAGTATGGTCAGCTATTCGTTCCAGATGGCGTGAGGCTGAAAGCAGATGTATCAAGGATGATATTTCTTCAGGTTTTTTTAGAATCGCTTCCTGGACTTTTAAGTACATCTTGCGATTCATTCCATCAACTATATCATCACTTGCACAAACCTCATGAGCGAGTTTAGCATCATGACTAATCAGAGCATCCAGGCTCTTTTTCAACATCAACTGCGTATTGTCAGCCATCTCAACAAGATCGACTGCAATATTGACTTTAGGTTGGCCCGAAAGGAAAACTGCCCTTTCAGCGATATTTACGGCTAAATCCCCGATACGCTCAAGGTCGTTATTTATCTTCAGGACCGTAACGATAAACCGCAGGTCAATGGCTACCGGCTGATGCAGGGCAAGAATCTTCAGGCAGTCCTCTTCTATCTCAACTTCGGTTTGGTCGATATTAATATCGCTGTCTATTATCTTTTGAGCTAAATCACAGTCTCTTTTTTTGATGGCCAATGTAGCATCTCTTACCACCGTTTCTATTTTTGCACTCAGGGCCAATAATTTCTTTTTCAGATTTTCTATTTCTCTTTGTAAGTGCTTGGCCATAACCTAATCCTAAATAGTAGCTTTTAAAAGCATCTTAACCGAATCGGCCTGTGATATAATCTTCAGTTCTTTTATTGCTCGGGTTTTCGAAGATTTTCCCAGTCTCGTCATATTCTATCAGTTCGCCGAGGCAAAAGAAGGCCGTCATTTCGCTCACACGAGCCGCCTGCTGCATATTGTGCGTAACGATGACGATAGTATAGTCGCTCTTTAGCTGTGCGATGAGGTCCTCTATTTTACCTGTTGCCAAGGGGTCGAGCGCCGAGCACGGCTCGTCCATCAGCAGCACCCTGGGTTTTGTGGCCAGCGCTCGAGCAATGCATAATCGTTGCTGTTGTCCGCCCGACAATGCCAGTGCGGATTTTTTGAGGTCGTCTTTTACTTCATCCCACAAAACAGCGGCCTTTAGACTCTGTTCAACGATTACATCCAGTCTACCTCGCCTTCTTATGCCTTGCAGACGAGGGCCATACGCAACATTGTCGAGTATGCTCTTCGGGAAGGGATTCGGTTTTTGAAAGACCATCCCTACCTGCTGGCGAAGGTTCACAAGATTAACGCGTTTATCATAAACATCCTGTCCATCGACGGCCAATCTACCAGTTGACCGCACATTCGGTATCAGGTCATTCATCCGATTAATGCTGCGCAAAAAAGTGCTTTTACCACAGCCGGATGGACCGATTATCGCTGTAACGCTGCAGGGGTTTATATCCATTGTTATGTTCTCGACCCCTGCTTTGGCGCCATAGTAGAAAGTGAAATTTTCAGAGCGAATTATAGGACACGCACATTCGGACTCGGTTGTAGGTTTACTTGTTTGATTACTTTTTTCTATCTTCATATTTAACCTGGTCCTCGATCGCCTGCG
>CAYSHS010000469.1:0-2686 GCA_964430845.1 uncultured Pirellulales bacterium
TTTTGCGGAGGGAGGGGAGAAGGAAGAGAAAGCAGGGGCTAAAAATGAAAAAGCTCATATTATTATATCAAAACGAACAAAATCGTCAACACAAAATAACACGAAAAAAATATAAAAATCTTCATAAACAAAAATTTCTTATGAAAACTTTTTTATGATATAAAAAGATCACCTGTTTTAGCAGAGCTTAAAATAAGCTCAACGTAAATTAAGTCACAATTTCTTGGCCTAAACTAATTCTTACCAAAGAAAACTGCCCGGGACTGGATTCGAACCAGCACGAGATTGCTCTCACCAGCCCCTCAAGCTGGCGCGTCTGCCAATTCCGCCACCCGGGCGAAGC
Organism: uncultured Pirellulales bacterium; assembly: GCA_964430845.1. Classification (GTDB taxonomy): domain Bacteria; phylum Planctomycetota; class Phycisphaerae; order Sedimentisphaerales; family Anaerobacaceae; genus JAFGPS01. The sequence goes on from CAYSHS010000469.1 coordinate 344, forward strand.
AAATTATTATTCACAAAATACCTGTTTTGTCAACTGCCATTTATAAGATTTAAACATCATTCTAAGGTTTGCATATAGTGCATAGAGATTGAATCACAAAGCATATTAAACGTGTATTACACCCCGAAAACCAAATTATTTTAGGTATTTCCAAATATTTTCCAAATTATTCTTGACTTTAGGCCAATATATACTAATATTATTGAATATGGCTAAGAAATTACTATCTACATCCTGTCCCTGCTGCGGCTTACCAATGCAAACAGCCGCGATGTCTTGTATATCCTGTGGAGTCAAAATCGAAGGTGATTTCAGTACAAGTGTCTTTGATAGGCTTAATCCAGAAGACCAGAAGTTTCTGGAAGAATATCTTTTGGCGGGATTTAGTATAAAAACTATGGAAGAAAGCGGCACAATGGGTTATGCGGCAATACGTTCGCGACTGGACAGGCTCATTGCCAATTACAAACAATTGAGACAAATGGATGCCCAGAAAAAAGCGGTCCTTGAGAGCCTCAGAGCCGGAAAAATAACTGTAGCAGAAGCAAAAAAGAAACTTGAAAAATTATAGGGAGAACGAAAATGGAAAATATAACTTCAGAACAACAATTAAAAGAGCTTCTTAACGAAGGTAAAATCAACGAAGATGAATATGAGGAACTTCGTGACACTCTTAAGAAAAAGCCTGTTTATCATGAAGATAGCTCAAAGAACTTTGAAAAAAATAATGTCAATTCAAAACTTGGTAAAATTGCAGTTGTTTTGACATTAGCTGGAATTATTTTGCCATTTCCATGTTACTTTATCATAGATTCAATAGCTCCTCCAAACGCAGAAGCGGCCATTGGGCCATGGTTTGCTCTTGGACTTGCTATGGAATTAGTCGCCTTGTATTTAGGAATAAAATCATGGCGAACTGATAATGGTAAAGCGGCAGCCATAGTAAGTGGTACTATTATTTTTCTTGCCGCACTTCTCACTGTTTTAAACGCTACCTAATCATCGCCCTTTTTTATTATTCCATAGTAAAACTTGTAAGCGCTGGGAAAAAGCAAATCCTGTGCGTTTGCATAAATCTGCAACCATTTGGGATTTTTCAATAAATTCCTCGCGTGTAGCGGCCTGCGGCATGAGCATTACTTTTTCATAATCGACATTTTCCAATCGCTCCAGAATTTCTTCAATTTCCAACTGGTCAGATTCATCTTCGACAACAAATTTCAATTGGTAATTATAATGCTCAATCAACTCTCCAAGAACCGCTAAATCCAATCGGGAATTTTCGTGAATTGCCCGCAATTTCTCATCCAGAGGTATGGTATTGCTCAATTTCGGACTGATACTCATTAAATCGCATGGCATATCTGGGATATATGCTATCCCGGCCGTCTCTATCGTTATATGTTTGCCAGAAATTTTCAGAGCCTGAACCAAATGAGGTAACTGAAGATTTATCATTGGCTCGCCGCCTGTTATTACGACATGTTTGCACAGCCAATCGTTCACATATCGAACAATATCTTCGAGACTTTTTTCAACTCCGGTATCTTCATGCCAGGCGTATTTCGTATCGCACCATCGGCAGCGCAACAGGCAGCCGGACAGACGAATAAAAACGCTTGGTGTGCCCACAAGAAAGCCTTCGCCCTGTAAAGAGTAGAATATTTCATTAACTCGCATTATTAATGGATTCCCGCTTTCGCGGGAATGACAAAGAGAATTTTTTAAGGATTTTTATAGTATTCAATCGAGTCTTTCAGGCCGGCTTCAGCGAAGCCTTTCAATCTGAGGCGACAGGAATCGCATCTGCCGCAGCTTCTTCCGTGAGAATCGGGATCATAACAGCTATGGGTCAGAGAAAAATCCACACCAAGTTCAGTACCTCTGAGTATAATCTGCGCTTTTGTCATTCCCAAAAGCGGCGTATGGATAGTATATTTGCCTTTTCCCTCGACCGCAGCGGCGGTTGCGAGATTTGCCATCTTTTCAAAAGCAGTGATGAACTCGCCCCGGCAGTCGGGATAGCCGCTATAATCGGTTGTATTGACACCGATAAAAATGTCGAAAGCACCCAAAACTTCCGACCAGGCAAGTGCATAGCTTAAAAAAATAGTGTTTCTTGCAGGAACGTAAGTTATTGGGATTTCGGAATGGTTTTCCAGTCCTTCCCTGTCCTTGGGTACTTCAATGTTGGAATCTGTGATAGCAGAACTGCCAAAAGCTGCCAAATCGATTTTGATTTCACGATGCTCGATGACACCAAAAGATTTTGCGACTTTTTCGGCAGATTTTGTTTCTATTTTGTGTCGCTGGCCATAAATAAAGGTCAAAGCATAGCACCGG
>CAYSHS010000470.1:0-2679 GCA_964430845.1 uncultured Pirellulales bacterium
TTTTGCTAAAATAATGATTTCTAATTTTTCAAACAGCAATTTTTATATTTTTTTCCGCTTCCACATGGACAGGGGTCGTTTCTTCCGGCTTCAGGAGTATGTCGTTGTGTATGTACGAAATGTTTCTTTTTGCAATGGGAATAAATATCCCTGAGTTTCATGTGCCGGTTGAGTAACTTCTTATAGATGTCTGGAATCTGTTCTTCTAAGGCCGATCTAATAGTTTCCGTGTCAACAGTTTTAGTCCGCCCTTCCAACATTCCCCATTTTTTTTCCTGTAATCCAATGTTACGGAGTATAACTCTTCCCCCGCGTTATCAAATTTCCCGGTTGAACAAACAGCTAAGCCCGTTTCTGAACATGGACACTCAGGTAACACACAGTATTGGTCGAAAATTGTATAATATTCACCGTTTATAGTAACCAACAACCGATCCCCATAAGGAAGGACATCGTTGTATGTTGCCATTAGCCCATTTTCTTCGATCTCCTGGTAGTCAAAATGGGCTTCGATTGAATCATCAGTTGCTTCCGCAGTTATTTTGTTTTTATATGCGCAATAATTTTCCCATAATATTTTGAAGTCAGCGTCATCCAGGTTGGACATAAGTAAATTGGCAAATTTCAAATTTTCTTTGGGGATCTTATCTTTATCCTAATAATCGAGTTTTCTGTTTATAATATCAACATAGATTTTCACGGTAAACAACCGCCCGTATTTTTAGCTACGAATAGGTTGCTCCTTCAAAAATAACATTATTACCATTAAGCCAGGGGTACTTCTGGCGAGAATAATTTTGCATTACCTCCAGTATAAGGGGGAGATTTCTTTTCTTCTTTAGTTGTACTGTGATCGCATCTTTCTGGATAATAACATCAGCACCATTGAGAACAAACTTGTCATAGAGGCTCTGCACAGAGAGATGTTCGTATCTCTCCAGTTGCAAAGCAAGTAATCGGTACAGATTGTTGGCCAGTATTGACATAGTCAGATCAAAATCGACCTTGATGACCATAGAAGAGGAGACCAGGTTCAGGTGAAAGAAATCAATCTGTTCCGAGATAGATTTTTCAACTATCCAGCGACGCGCATATTTTCTGATCACTTTTTCAATAATCAGATCAAAATCGTTTGTAATGATCATAGCCGGTTTGATTTTCCCATGACCAGTAATTATGACTTGCCTGATCTGTTTGTCATATCCCTTCAGGAACACCTGCTCGTCATACACCCGCAAGGTTCTGTGTTTACTTCCGGCACATTCAACCTTCACTTTTTTCCATCCCTGTGCGGGCATATTAGATATTCTCTCGAGTATCTTTTTCCCTCTTCGGCGGATGGTGATAAAATTAATCTCTGCCTGGTCCAACTTTCTCAAATTCTCATAATTGGTGAACCTGCTGTCAAAAACAATATATCTGAGCTTGTTATCTTTCTTTGCAGTACCGCTATGGTAGAAGTCCAGGAATTCAAGGACAACAGCACTTTCATCTTTTTGTAGGATATCAGCATTGCCATAATCAATCAATCCGGTATCGGGATCTTGAGCAAGCACGGCCAGCATGCTGCTGAGTGCCTTACCACGTTTCCCCGACCAGTTATTCTCCAGATGGGTATCATCACCCCAGTAAGGAATGGTGGTGAAGTCCAGATTGGAGGTATCTTCCAGCAACCCTGCTTTGCTCCATACACGGTGAAGTTGTTTTAAGAACTTGCGATTCATGTCACTGGTAACCCGGTCAGAATATGAAGTGTACCAGGCTGTCTTGGGTAGCACGTTAAGCCCTGCAAACAGTCCCATGCCACGGTCCATACACCATGTATCATCAGAAGAGTACCGGCGGCGGTTCGATAATTTCAAGGCCAGAAAACTAAGGATAGAAGAGGTCTTATCAATAACCGATGTCCCGGGATAGCTCGACTTTTCAATAACAGTATCTATTTTGTACCGCCTTATCAATCCAAGGAACATCAGTATCCCGGCATTCGAGCTTTTAAAAACTTCCGGGGTGAAAGTCAGCGGTGATGATTTCTCAGCTGCTATCTGTACACTGTCTAACTGTTGCCTGACCAGCTTGGCACGTCTGGGTAAACGTGAGAACCCTTCTGCCGATACGATGTTGTAAATATGCTTCTCAGATACGGGAATTCCCAGTCCGTCAAGAGCAACTTTAATGTCAGGTACTGAGTAGTATTTCTTCCGCATCTCAATGACAAGCGATTTGATCTGATCGGTCTCCGTAGAGACTTTCCTCCCGGGCCGGTGCTCAACAAAAAAGAAAGCGCCCGTGGGATCAGCTTCCAGCTTATTCCTGAAAGAAGCAACAAGGGAAGTAAATGCACGATAGGTATACCCAAAACGCGAGGCTACCTCATGAGCTGGTTTGTGTTCTGCAAAGTACATCCTCAGGGCTTCATATTGTTTATGGGAGACCAACTCCGGGGACAGAAAGAAAGATTTTGGCTTCATAATACTGCATATTTGTACTGTGATATAAATATATAGTATTATTTAAATACTTACTCGGACAATAGGGCTGATTTATTAACAAACTATGATTTAACTGTTTATAAGATCGAAGTGGATTATCGATTTGCATTTATCTATTAGTATAATACGCTAATATGAATTAATTATACTGTATTCAGGTACGTATCGAATCTGTCAAGGAAGTCTG
>CAYSHS010000471.1:0-2675 GCA_964430845.1 uncultured Pirellulales bacterium
CTTCCAGTGTCGGAACAAGCAATATAATAGTAACCGATACGGAAACCAAACTTAAAGCTATTGATGATTTTCTCCAGGAGATTGACAGGCCGACGCCTGAGATTCTTGTCGAAGCCAGAATTTATGATGTAACTAATACTGATGGGCTTGATTTGGGAATTGAATGGAATGCCGCACGTAATTCAGGTCTCGGCATAGAAGCAACAGGTGGTGAAATAACCGATTTTTCAAATAGTGATCCCTATATCGACGGGGTTTTTAATAGTACAACGAGTAAAGCAACAGGAGCTACCGGAACACTGAACTTCGGTTTCCTTAACGAGCATATAAATATAGATGTGCTCATGAGTGCAGAACGGATTAAAAATGCATCCAGGCTTCTTGCTAATCCGCGGATTCTTGTGCTTGACAATGAGACGGCAAGTTTCAAGGCTATAAGGGAAATTCCATACCAGGAGCTTCAGCAGGGAGGTTACCAGAGTTTCGGCACAACAGAGTTCAAAGAGGTCGGTGTCGCGCTTGAAGTCACACCTCACCTGACAAAAGATGGGAAAATCAAGCTCCATATCAAACCTGTTTTCAGCGTTTATGTAACTGATGTTCCGTTAACATTAGTAGGCGCCGAAATTACAATGCCCCAGCCTGTTGTTGACAAACGAGAAGCTGATACGATAGCTCTTGTGGAGAATGGTAATACTGTTGTTATCGGTGGTTTAAGAAAGCAGGAAGTTACCCAGGAAACTACAAAGATACCGATTTTAGGTGACATTCCTTTGTTAGGCTGGATATTTAAATTTAAAGGAGAGCAGACTGTAAATAGTGAGCTGGTTGTTTTTATAACTCCGAGAGTTATTGAACAGTCTGGATTGACTGAGGTTGAAAGGAAATACCTGGAGGGCACGGAAATGCCTCACCCGATACCTCCGGAAACAATGATTGATTCTGCAACACGTGAATTTAAGTAGGCAGGAACGGATTAGTAATTACCGGGTATTTCTCGGAAATAGTAAGTACTCGAATTTTTAATTATGTGAAGTAAAGAATCCGGCTTGGGTTGAATTCTGTATTTCGTCCAGTGGCCGGGTTCGTTTGCTTTACCATAAAAATATTAAAAAATATCCGTTTTGGATTAGTTATTAACATTTTCATTTAGAGTGGAAGGGGTGCTTTTTATGGCAGAAATAAGAAATATATTAGTTGAAGCTGTCGAGAGGCAGGCAAGCGATGTTCACATTAACGTTGGATTGAAGCCGATTCTTCGTATAAATACAGAGCTAATTGAAACTGAATTTCCTGTTATTACCGATGATGAAGCCAAAGAGATAGTTCTGTCGATGGTTGGGCAGGAACGATTTAATAAGTTTGAAAAAAGAAGAGACCTTGATTTCTCGACAAGCATATCCGATCCGAACCAGAGATTTCGAGTTAACGCTCATTATCAGCGTGATACAATCGCGATTTCATTCAGATTGATTTCGGATCGTATTCCATCGATAGAAGAGCTGAATCTTCCTGAAAAGATCAGAGATTTCGCCGACCTGCCGAGAGGATTGGTTTTAGTTACAGGTCATACAGGAGCCGGCAAGAGCACGACGCTTGCTTCGACTATAGGATTGATCAACAAGAAGTATAAAAAGCGCGTCATTACGATTGAGGATCCCATCGAGTATTGGCTTATCAATGACCAGTGTATGATAGAGCAGCGCGAGGTTGGCTCCGACTGTCCTGATTTTGCAACCGGTTTAAGACATATTCTTCGCCAGGACCCGGATATTATTATGGTTGGTGAAATGCGTGACCTGGAAACAACGAGTTTTACTCTTACAGCCGCTGAAACGGGACATCTTGTTTTCAGCACGCTGCACACCGTAAATGCTTCCCAGTCCATCGAGCGTGTTATAGACATTTATCCTGCCAACCAGCAAACCCAGGCCCGAACGATGCTTGCCAATGCTCTGCAGGCGGTGGTTTCACAAACTTTGTTCAGGCGGATTGACAAGCCAGGCATGGTTCCCGGTACAGAAATACTTTTATGCACTTCTGCCGTGAGAAACTGTATCCGCGAAAACAGGATATATGAAATTCCGAATATTATCGAGACCTCACGCCGCTTCGGAATGCACATGATGGATAATAGTATTGCCGAGCTGGCAGCTAAGGGATATATCAACAGGGAAGAAGCTATTCTGCGATCAAGCAACCGCGGCAAAATGGAGAAATTACTTCATCTCGCTTAAACTCTTATTCTTAACTCATATTCACCATTATACGTTGTCATGCTGAGTTATAACGAAGCATCCGGCTTTCGATACGCTGATGCTCTGTTTTCAATTCAAAAAGACAATCAAATCATTTTTTATATGCTCTGAAATTTTTCCGTTAAAAAAACAGGTTTTTCATGCGAAGAATAGATGCAGTCAGGGCTTTTCTTCTACTCATCACACTTTTTACAAACAATTTACAAAACGATACGGGCTTTGAGCGTCTATAATATATAAAGAGAATTCTTTATTATGATCATATTTTAGGAGCAAAAAAATGAAAATTGCGGGAAAAAGATTAATTGGTCACATAATAATTGTCGTATCGTTTTTTTCGGTTCAGGTCGAAGCGCAGATAAGTCATATTGAAGTGTCACCTTTTTCATCTAATATTATTATGCCACAGAGCAGGGC
>CAYSHS010000472.1:0-2669 GCA_964430845.1 uncultured Pirellulales bacterium
ATAATTTTACCTTGTCTTTCTGGGCTTTACATAATACTGATTTGGAAGAAGAGTCCAGCGCATAGTATGGTTTTCCTATATTTAAGCAGAGTTCCGATTTCTATATGGGCTGGCAGGGCTGGACAGACGGCTGGTCGATAAGCTTCCAGGACTCTACTGATTCGAGAGTATTTGCAGATTCGTTTGACCAGTATATAAATGCTGATACATGGTATCATGTTGTCGGTGTTTATGACGGCTATTACCTGAGAATATACAAGAATTCAAGCCTGGTCAGGCAAGCAGCAACAGGAAGTTTCACATTATATCACGATGGCGTTCATGTTTATTCCGGCTATCAGTGGAATGGCTTATTAGATGAAGTACGAATCTCCAGAACAAGCCGCTCTGCAGACTGGATAAAGTTCGAATATCGCAATATGAATGAATCCGACAACGAGCTGACCTGGGATGCAGAGGAAGCAACGTACGAGATACGTCCGGAATTCGGACCAAGTACTTCCTCTGGACTTACATACTCTATTTATGCGAACTATTATCCCCAAAACGCAAATTATACTCTTGTGGCACGCTCTGAATATAAGGCTGTATTCTCAGAAATCGATGATGAAGACGATGAACAGTTCGGCGTGGTTACAAGTGCTACTGAGACGACTCTAACTGACAGCACAAGGTCGTGGGATGTAAATGAATGGGCCGGCGGAGCTGTAATGGTATTCTGGGGTAAAGATGGCAATGATGTCAAGTGGACAAAAAAACTAATAACCGCCAATACTTCAGATACTATTTATCCCGCACAAGGTTTTGATAGTTGGGCGGGGCCTATTTCATGGGTTTGGAACTGGTCAGTTACAGATCCGAATGAGACATGCAGATATGTCCTGGTGAAGAAATCTAAGCTTCTAAATTTATATGGTTATGTATATGGTGTGACTACTTATTTTTTTCCTGATTGTGGCACTGTACGACAGCTTAAGAAATATTTTTCAGACACTCAGTTGGAGTATCAGGATAAAATTGATACTATTAAAAACGCCCTGATAAATTCGACTTCTTTGAGCGAATCAGACTTCGTAAAAATACCTGCATGGTTTGGTGAAACGTTTCATGAACCAAATGAACCTGGAAAAGTTGTTAATGTCATTCCAGGAATGGTTAATCTGCTAAATCAGTATGATAACATAATAATGCCTAAACCATATGGACCTAAAAACGATTCTGGTGAGGATGTATTCGAAAAATATATTCATGATTTTGTCGATAGTGGTATTACCTTTATTGACGACTGGCCTTTGCATGATGGCGATGGTGAAGTTCACTGCGGGACAAACGCTAAAAGGCAGATTCCGGCAATAGATTGGTGGGACCTATGAAAAGATTAAAAAGAACAGGATTTTTCTTGTATAAGTCGAATATTATATTATAATAATAATAAATGAAAGGATATAATTATGCGAGTATTAAACAAGCGAAAAATTACGAAATATGTTGTTTTAAGTATTATTCTTGCAGGCGCTTTTATTTGTTTTGCGTCTCAATTCCAGAATCAAAATAAGACAAATGAAAAGCTATTCCCCTCGGAACTGCTTAGTATTACGGTTGAACATTCTTCTTTTTCGAGCAATGCAGGTTGTGGTTATCGTTTACTTAATACAGGAGGAAGGTCAGTTCTTCAATGGTTATTTAAACCAGTAGCAGGCCTTGATAATCCTGAAGTTGTCCCATTTCTCATTGATGTCTTAGAGAACGGTCCTAACAAACCCGGCGAAAAAACTCTATCTGTACAATCTTATATAGAAAGGTGTTATGCCGCACTTTGTTTGGGTTATATTGAAGATAAGCGAGCTTATGAACCATTATTAAGAGTTATTCAGGAAATAGATCCTCTTGGTGAAAACGATCAAATTCTTTCTTCTTATAAGGATGCCTATCCCATATCTGCTTATGCTGCTCTCGCTTTGGGTTATCTTGAAGATAAGCGTGCCTTTGAACCATTGTTAAAATTGATGCAGGAGACAGATCATCCAAGTGACAAATCTAAAAACTCTTCACCTCATAAATATTATCTCATATCCTCTTATGCCGCTCTTGCTTTGGGTTATCTTGGAGACCCAAGAGCGATTGAGCCTCTTTTAAATAAAATGAAGAAGCTTGAAAAAACAGAGTCGGGTTCAATTACAGTTGCAGCCATTGCATTATTTCGTGATATTAGAACTATAAGACCAATTATTACATATATATTAAGCGAAAATTTTTATCCCTTTTCTGAAGTAGACGAATGCCTTAAATATATAACAGGTGTAACAAATCTTGGCTCTGATTCATCCCCGGCCGGGCTTTGGGATTACTGGTGGGAACATAAAGATGAATATGCAAAACAGTATTTTGACAAGTATTATCCAATTTGGAAATCCTATATGGATAACGCGAAGGACGAAGAAGCAAGAAAGAAAATAAATAACGGCATTATCCTTCGCGGCGGAGTAGCCGCTCTTCCATTACTGATAGATGCCATCGCAAAAGGAGATAAAAACTTAATCCCTGTCGCAGCCGGGCTGACTCGTACATACGCGCCCAAGGAAACTAGTGAAGATATGCGTCTGATGAGCGGGGTAGAATCACCAACAAACAAAACTCTGTCAGAGAAAGCCACAATAGCCGAAACCCTG
>CAYSHS010000473.1:0-2667 GCA_964430845.1 uncultured Pirellulales bacterium
TAATGAAAATGATATTCCCAAATTTTCAAAAGTACACTGACGTGTAAACTCCACTCTGTCTTTAAAATTGAATTCTACCGTTAGAGGGGCTCACAAGCAAAAATAATTTTTTAGAATTACTGAAAACGCAAACTATACAATTCTTTTAAGACATCAATATTGCAGAGCAGATTTATCCGGTTGGCGTATGTCCGGTCAACTTTTGTTGTAAGTAGAATGATGAGCCCGAGTGACTGCATATAAGAAAGCTGGTTGTAGAAGTGGACGTAGGATATTGGGTTCTCCTTGTTTTGCTTTGTAATGTCTCTATAGGCGGCGTAGACTTTTTTGGCGAATTTGTCTTTTACGAGTGATGCTGCTTTCAGGATCATGATATTTGTATCTGAAAGATCCGCGATGAGATCGATGAATATATCTCTTCTCGCGTTATCAAAACATTCTTTTACGTTTTGCCGGCCATTCTTCGCCCAGTAGTATAACGCTTTAATGCCTACCCTTGTGTCAGCGTTCGCTTCTTTTACTGTGTATGCCGCAATTTCTTGATTAACTCCTGAATCTGGTTTTTCTAAGCCTCGTTTTGCTCGATTATCGAGAATTGATGCGATCTCAACAGCATTATAGTTTTTAAAGTGGATTAGCTCCGGTTGGAGCGTTGATTTGATGCTGAGGTCGATTTCGGTGAGAAATCGCGGATGTATCGATAACATGATTACCTGGTAATTACCGGTATCTCTTGTTAAAAAATAGAGTATTTCTCGCTGCCGCTCTTTTGGAGACCAGAGATGGACTTCATCAAGAATCACAACTGTTTTGGAGGGAAATCGTTGTCTGAATCTGTCGTAGAGTTCGGAAAGTGATAATCCGCGCGGTGCGGCATTCAAGAGGTGTGCCAGAATCTTAAATGATGTTGAGTAATATCTCACGTTTGCGTAGAGGATGGTGATGTTTGAGTCTTCTTTGAATAATTCCGCGATGTATTTTATCGTGAGTGTTTTTCCGCTGCCTCGTGATCCGAGAATGACCTGGTTTGTGGGGATGCTTGTTCCTTCATAGCTTACAAGTGCATCGATGATTTGTTTTGATTCCTCCCGCACAAGTGGTTTTACCGGGACAAAATTGAAGTCGAATACTGAGCGGTCTTTGATTGACTGGTTTTGTTCCGATAGCCGCACTCTTCGTTCCGTCATATATTTTTTGGGGTCCATTTTCTCCTGCGCCCATTAACTCTACTCCACCTATTAAGCGAGGTTGTATTTAAAGCTTTCGATTCATAACCGTAAACTATATTAAGAAAAGCCATTTCATCGAGACCTAAGGGTGACCTTATATGAATGGGAATGGCGGTTATACAACGAGAAATGAGTATAAATCGAGAGGAGAACGGACTATTGCTTCTTTTCTCGATAGTATGAAAATCAAATATATTTATGAGCCAGGAGTTCTTATCAATGACCGGGGATATCAAAGGCTATGGTACGCTGATTTTCGCCTGCCGATATATGATGTTTTTATCGAGTACCTGGGGATTGAGAATGATCCGGTTTATGATGAGAGAACACGGCATAAACTTGAAACGTATAAAACAAATGACATTGATGTGATTCCTGTATATCCTTCAACATTACAAGGCGATTACCAGGGGCATATCCTTCAAGAAACACATAATTATATATCAAAGAGAATGTCGGCGCTGGAACAGAAGATTCATTATCATTCAAATTTTTCTGAACCACATAGAAGAATGTTATCTCGAGGATATACATCTTCACGACCGAGATATTGATTCTGTGTTCGTTCGAGGAGTTTGATTGCCCATTTTAAGTTTTTGAGGGCGCTCTGTTCAAAGAAGGATTTGTCTATGCAGGTTTCGGGGAGTTCTCTTATTTCTTTTAGAAGCTGTTCCCATCCCCATACGATCTCGAGCGCGTGGTTGTGGCATTCTTTTGTGGTTTCTGAACTTTGGCTTAAACAAAGAAGTTTTTCATCAAGGAGTGATGTGCTTCTTTCCAACGATTCAATGGTATGCTTTATTCGATCAAGTTCTGTTTTTGTAATGACTCTGTTATTGTTTGGGAAGTACATCTGTTTAATAATAATTATTCAGTATTTATAAACTTTTCCCTGAAACCTGCGTTATTATAGGAATTTCCTTACACGATGTATGGCTTCTTGCTCACTTGTCGTATCGAGTCCCAAGTTCTTATTTAAAGTCATGGCATTATTATAGTTCTCGTAGCTCTTTTGGTATTCATGCATTTGTTCGTAAATTGTACCAATTTGGTAATAACACATAGTTGTTAATTCAGTAGCGCCAATTTCATTGTCGATGGTAATGCTTTGATTTAAATACTCGATTGCGTGGATGTAATCTCCCATAGCATGGTATGAGTAACCGATTCTTTTATTACAGTCTGATATACCCTTGCGGTTATTATACTCTTTTTTTATTTGGAGACTTTTTTTAAAATAGTCTATTGCAACCTCATATTCACATCTGTCATAATATAATGATCCAATATTCGTATACGAAGCCGAGACACCCAATCGATCGCCCAGGCTTTCCTTGATTGCTAAACTTTTTGAAAAATATTGCTGCGCCAGGTTCTTATTCCCCTGGGACTGTAAAATGAAAGCGAGTTTTTCGTAACCGATTACCAAATGCTGGTG
>CAYSHS010000474.1:0-2666 GCA_964430845.1 uncultured Pirellulales bacterium
AGAGGCATTTCTGCGGCCAATCAGCCGGAACTATACTGGCCCCAAAAGTTCTTATAAAACCAATGCAGGAAATCATTGATGCATGGGTTACACTTGACGGTAATATAATCCCCGCGAATCTCGTCGGCGTAAAACCCGGAGATGAATACCAGATAAAACCGAACCTTTTCGCGAGAGTCTTTCCGACAAAACATAGTAAAGGTTCTGTTGGGTATTGTATTATCGAAAAAAGAAAAAAGCTTAAGCAGGAATTCACAGGCTTGAATGGGCCGCAGATAGTTGAGCTGAAAAAACAGGGAATAGAAATTGATTATACTTTGGAGCTTCCGATCGTGACTTTTATCGGTGACACACAATACCTTGATTTTTCACAACTGGATTACATCGCTCAAAGCAAAATTCTTATTACTGAATGCACGTTTTACGAAGATGAACATAAAGAGCGCGCCGAAGCAGGCAAGCACATTCACATAGAAGAGTTTGTAAAGCTGCTCGAAAATATGCAAAACGAGCATATTATAATCGTTCACACAACTCAGCGAACAGGCATGAGAGAAATTAATAAAATCCTCAAAAAAGTCATGCCGAAAAATATCCTTAATAGGATTACTATGCTTATGAACAAAAAACAAAGTAACACTGTATAATTTATTTACCTGTTACTTTTGACTTTGAATTTTTCAATCCTATCAATATCATCACAAGAAAAGACGGCAACAATATAGACCAAAGCATTTGTGATATAATTAATGACTGCTCTACATGCGTCTGAATACCTCCTGCACCTCGAAAAGAAGGAGCAGGTATATATGCAGCTATACGATAACTCATAAAAGCTGCTAAAAATATCAATAACAAAATCAATTGAGAAATTCTTGAAAAAAAGTGAATATTGATTCTTTTCAAAACTGAATATTTTAATGAAAAAATATAAACATAATAAACTGTTATAAACATTAATAAAAATGCAGCAATTTGCACTCCTAAAGCGATAAAACCAAGCTGGTAATAATCAACAATATTATTGCGAAAAGCAAACCGAATACTGTTTTCTGCAACATATTTCCGGAAATACATACCTCCAAAATAGATAAGAATTCCAATAATCATCCAGGAAACTTTATGTCCGAATATTCTGCTTTTATTCACTTTAGCGTACTCATCGACAAGATTTTCAGTTTGACCTAATCGATGAGTAGCTATAAGGAACTTTTCTTCGTCGGAAAGTTTCGGGCCACTCAAGTCATTTATTTCATCCCGGAGATGACATTCAAGTTCATCAATATCTTTCGTTTCAAGTGTCCTGGATTTTTTAAGGCTGTCGCGCCATTTTATTATTTGTTCGTTCAAATTAAACATATCTTTTCTCCAGTGGTATTTTACTGTATCAAAAATGCAGCATATATTATTTTACTATATCTTTCAAAGCTTAATTTTCTCATTCAATTGACTGATACCAAATCCTTCATCTTTAACAACATGCTCTTTATCCGTCAAAATCAGCCAGGGAAGAGACTGTACTCCCCAGGCCGCTTTTATTTTCTCCGCGTCCGATTCAATTGTACTGACAGGAAAAGATATTTTGTTTTCTTTAATCCATTCATTCATAGTTTTTTTATCTGTTTTTGAAACATTAACAGTAAGAATTAAAATATCATTTTTCTCAAATTCTTTTTCTTTTTTGTTCAGTTCAATAATGCAATTTCTTGACGGCCGTTGTACATAATCGAAAAAACAAATTAACATTCTCTTATTTTCAATTTTTTCTTTTTTTAATTCAATTCCAAGATCAGTCAAAGCAGGAATGGATTTTCCAACTAAAGATTGTACTTCGTACTCCGGCTGGGCATAACGCATACCTGTTATTTCATTGTCAACTCTTGTACCGGGAGGAAATTTAATATTAAAGTAATCATCAGTCAGACCCTGGTTCACGATAATCTCAGATGCTTTATATTTATTTGTCAGATTGTTATCCGGCATTTTAAGAGAGCCACTGCTCGCAAACCATAGATTGTCGGAAACTTTTTCCAGGGATGTAATATCAACGGAAAAAATCAACTTTGGTCCTGATTCTGAAGGATTGAAATCCTCGAATTTTATGGGAGTATAACCATGGTCAATGGAAAAATATATTCGCTTACAAACCTGCTTCTTATGCAAAATCGGGACTTTAGGAGCATCCCAAAGAAATTCAGCACATATTACTTTAAATCCGTTCACTTTTTCGTTAGGTTCAGCTATTCGAACAAATTCTTTTTCCTTTAAATATTCAGAAACAGATTTATCGTTCCCATTTACATATAACAAACGCAATACAGAAAACGATAGCGGAGTAGTATTTAGCTCAGGTATAAAATCTTTCCGCTCTGTAATTGTACCTAAAGAAATATCAACCTGCTCACCCGTTGATGATAAAGCTCCCTTGCTGAATCTTTTCGCGATTTTACCATCATAGGATTCCATTATAATTTCCCGGAAAGTATGCTCATTCTTATCCATATACGTAGCAGTTGATTCAGATAAAGACCTTTCCTCAAAAGGACTTTTCGATGACCATTTCATTTTTTCCGGGCCAAGAGTTATAAATCCCCTCATTTCATCCTTTTTTAAATCTTCAATTGCAGGAGCAGGCTCGACCACCCATTCGTATTCAACTGTTATAT
>CAYSHS010000475.1:0-2659 GCA_964430845.1 uncultured Pirellulales bacterium
TTACATTCAGGCCGGCGACTGGCGTTCTGTCAAGCGGATGCTGCTGCTGAAATAAAACGAACTACTTCGACAAAAACTTCTTTTTTATCCTCTGGAAAAATACTTGATTTTAATCCATTTTTTGTTTTTTTTGGATTGATGTTTTTAAAATATAAAACAACATTTAACCTTCAAATAGTTAACTTATAAAAACAAACATAACGCTTGACATTTAACGCATTGCGTTATAAATTAATTCTATGATAAAATCATTTAGAAGCAAAGAAACGAATAAAATATTTAATCGTAATTATTCAGAAAAGTTACCTCATAATATCCAAAAAGCCGCTTTCAGAAAATTACGAATGCTAAATAGAGCAAATATTCTAAGTGATTTGAAAGTTCCTCCCGGCAATCGACTTGAATTGCTTCACGGGAATCGAGAAGGACAACACAGTATCAGAATAAATGATCAATGGCGAATTTGCTTTAAGTGGATAGATCATGATGCATACGAAGTTGAAATCGTGGATTATCATTAAGGAGAAGCTATCATGGACAATAAAAAAATTCCTCCCATTCACCCTGGTGAAATTCTGATGGAAGAATTTATAAAGCCAATGGGAATCAGTCAAAATAAGATTGCAATGGATATTCGTGTCCCTCCTCGCAGGATCAATGAAATCATTCTGGGGAAACGAAGAATCACTCCGGATACCGCTTTGAGATTGGCAAAGTATTTTCACATGTCACCCCAGTTTTGGCTCGGCCTTCAAATGGATTATGATCTGGATATTGCCGAAGATCAATTTTCTGAAAAGATCAACAAAGAAGTACATGAATACCATAAAGCTGTTTGATAGTTTTATGCAAATAAGATACTTGATTTTTATCCATTTTTTGCGTTATTTGGATTAACACTTCCTCATTAAATAAGCATCTGTCGGTTTTTGAAACTACTGCTTTACACATTAAAAAGGAAAAATCTGATGAAGAAAGAATCTGTGGTAATCATCACCAATGCGATTATCTGGGGAATCGTTCTGATTGCATGTGCACTTGCATTGAAAGACACGGGAGCCTTCCCAAAAATTCAATTAATTCTCGGCGGAGGAGCTGCTGCTTCGCTGGTCCTTTTAGCTGCCGGAATAAGGAAAAAATCGTAACAAGTAACTTGAAGATAGAATTGTGTAATGATTACAATTGGCTAAATATCGTCAATCAAAATTTCCTAAATATAGTAATTTCCTTTTATTAGCCAATTATTTCCCTAGTATTAGGAAATTAACATTAATGCACAATGGGCGATAAACTTAGGTTATGGCTTAATAAATCCTGAAACAATAGCTTAAATGGTAATATTATATATGAAAAAAAAGAAACTACAAAAACAAACTCACAGCAAAAAAATACTTGATGTATCCGAAAAAAAAGCAAAAACACAGGAACAGACAAAACGAATAACGCCAACGACAAAGTTTGACTATAAAGTAATTTATAAAAAATGGAGTTACGTTTGGGGTGCTCTTGGCCCATTACTTGCTCTTTCTTTTTACTTTATTGACTATCAACCTCAAATAACTATATACCCATTAAATAACGATGGCATGTTTGGAAAATTCAGACCATCATTTTCTGTAAATAACCAGAGCAAGTATAAACTTACGAATATTGATATTAGCTCTAAAATCGAATATGTGTTTTTAGAAAATAAACATTTTAAACCAGATACACTTATATATACAACAAATTTAGATTCTACAGTAAACATTGTATCGAATGACTCATACTTTCTTGTTTTAGATATGAATGATTCCCTGATCAAACATCTTGATGTTAACCTAAACGACATAAGGGGCTTATCCTTTATTGTTGAAATGAAATTCAATGCACCATTTCCATATTTTCTATATCATAAAATCAGGAGAGCATTTTTACTGTTTCTGTCAGAAGATGACAAAACTTATTGCTATTCAGCATCAATATAAAAAGGCCATAACCACATGCTGCAAATGGATTTGAAACAGCCGCGTTTCTTTGGTTCTGAATGTTATTTGGAATCACTTGGTTCATCTAATTCTTTCCTTGTTTCAAACCATTGAGCAACGCGTAAATCCAAATCAAAAAGGAATATAAAAAATGAAATTCAGACATATAACATTCTGGCTAATTGGGTTATTTTATATATCCACTTCAATACTTTTTAGTGCGGACAAAACCATCCAGCCTGTTACGCCCAATGCTTCACCTGAAGCCAGAGCGCTTCTGAATTTTCTGTACGATATTTCAGGAAAATATACATTAACCGGTCAACACAATTATCCCAACACAAAAGACAGGAACACAAGATTCGCTGCCGAGTACATCGGCAAAACACCCATCGTGTACAGCCAGGACTGGGGACACGCCAAAGACGGCGATACGGATTCGTATCTGGCCCGGCCGGACATTGTCAAAGAAGTGATCCGCCTGCACCGTGAGGGCGCCCTCATCACGATCTGCTGGCACGCGGTCCCTCCCACCGCGGACGAGCCGATCACGTTCCGCCCGCTGGACGGCGCCAATCCGGATTCACTGGCCAGTGTGCAGGGTCAGCTTCTGGATGATCAGTTTAAAAACGTACTAACACCGGGGACCGAACTGTACAAACGCTGGTGCGCCCAGGTAGACACTATTGCAG
>CAYSHS010000476.1:0-2658 GCA_964430845.1 uncultured Pirellulales bacterium
AACAAGAGTGAAATCGTTATGCCTTTCAAGGAAGTCTTTCACTACATCGGAATTTTCCTGATTCTGTATGCTGCATGTGCTGTAACATATTGTTCCGCATGGATTTAGCATTGTGGATGTTTTATCGAGAATTTCTTTTTGTATTGTTGTGATTTCTATGATTGTCTTCGGTTCAATGCGAAAACGAGTCTCTATTCGCTTTGCTAAAACACCTGTATTCGAACACGGCACATCAAGCAAAATACAGTCGAATTTCATGTCCGATATTTTTTCGTATTTCAGTACTTGTATGCTTTTGATATCAAGCCGTGTTATATTTTCCTCTAATCTTGTAAGCCGCTCTGAATCTATATCAGTCGCGAATATTTTTGCCAAATCGTTTGTCGCTTCAGCTAATTGCGTAGTCTTTCCACCCGGAGCGGCACACATATCAAGTATTGTCCAGTTTTGCTTTGGATTTAAAAGTTTTACAGGTAATGAGGCTGTCAAGTCCTGCACTACAAAGAGACCTTCAGAAAAGCCAGGCAATTGTGAAACAACGCTCGGACTTTTAATTCGTAAAAGCGGCTCATTCTCTATCGTCTCAATCTCAATACCTTCTTCATGCAGCTTTGTGGCTAAATCTTGCAGAGATGTTTTCAATGTATTGGGCCTGATATAAAATCCCGGCCTGCGATTGCTCGCAAAACAAATCTGCCTGGTCTTCTCAACTCCAAAGTCATTCAGCCAATCAGTGACGAGCCACAAAGGAAGAGAAAAAACAATACTAAGATACTTAGCCATATTCGTTGTATCATCGGGAAGGAAATCAGAATCGAACTGGCAGCCAGTATCGATATTTTGTGGCAAAATTCGCCGAAGATTTGCCTGCGACAGTGAAGTTTGTCTGTTTGTAACATGCCTGATAATCTGACGCAACAAAGCATTGACAAATCCTACCTGTTTTGGACCTGCGATAGCCTTTGCATTTTGTGCGGCTTCATTAACTATCGAGTGTTCACCTGTTGAAGGGGTGTAAATAATCTCGTAACAACCTATCCGAACTATATTCAGTAGTTTTTTCTGTATTCTTTTTAATGGACAGCCGGAGAGTTCGTTTATTACAGTATCTATTGCAGTCAGATTTCTCAACGTGCTAAATACAAGGTCAGTTGCTCTCTGTCTCTGGTCGGTTTTATCCAGAAAATTATCAAGAATAGCAGACGCATAATCACGTTTTAGCTCGAACCTGTTTAATACCTGAGCGGCTACAAATCTGGCGGTATATTTTTTAGGTTCTTTCATGTTTTATATAATACTTTGTTACCTCCATATTTACAACCACTGGTAATAAACTATAATCTTATAATTAAATTCGTTCATTTTTTATGTTATTCAATTCTTTGAAATGATACTAAAGTTTCAGATCCGCGGCCGGGGTGTATCAGTTAATGAGTATATGGGTAGATAAGGATAGCAGAAAAAAGCTCATATACACGTAAAACCATAAACTAATCAAAATTGATTATTGAGATATTCAGGCTTTCCGTCGTCACTATCATAGACAATAGTTTCTGATGAGTCTGCGCTTACGCATATTCTTTGTATTTGCTCGGCTTTTCTGGTGTTGCTATCGACAGTAACTAAAATGCCGTTCATTTTGACATCGCGCGAAGCTATCTCGAATGGGAAGGGCATCTGCGTTCTGAATGATTTTAAAACATTCTCAACTCCGCGTCCAAGTATTGAATCGTGCGGGCCGGTCATTCCAATGTCGGTGATGTATGCAAGGCCATGCTGCATGATTTTTTCATCAGCCGTCATTACGTGTGTATGTGTACCAAAACATATGCTTGCTCTGCCGTCAAGGTGATAACCCATAGCGACTTTTTCGCTTGTTGCTTCGGCATGAAAATCTACGACTATAATATCGGCTTTCTGCTGTAGTTGAGGTATGATTCTATCGGCCGCACTGTAAGGACAATCGGCGGGTTTCATAAAGAGCCTTCCTATCAGAGCGACAACTCCGATAGAAGGGCCCTTGGATGTTTTATAGATAGCGTAATTTTTGCCTGCGGCTTTATCTGACATATTCGCGGGACGCACAATATTGTCCGATTTTTCAAGAACAGGAATAATCTCTCTTTTACGATATGTGTGGTCGCCTAAAGTTACAAGATTTACGCCGCTATTGAGAAGCTTTTCGTATATCTGCGACGTAAGACCTGAGCCTCCGGCTGCGTTTTCAGCGTTGGCTATAACGCAGTCGATTTGGAGATCTTTAACCAGCGTCTTGAGCTTTTCCGCGATAATGCGTCTGCCTGGTCTGCCGACAATATCACCAATACATAGAATGTTAATCTTCATATTATTTTGCGAACTCAATACAGCGTACTTCTCTGAGCAGAGTGACCTGGACTTCACC
The DNA here is from genome assembly GCA_964430845.1 of uncultured Pirellulales bacterium. Lineage (GTDB taxonomy): Bacteria > Planctomycetota > Phycisphaerae > Sedimentisphaerales > Anaerobacaceae > JAFGPS01. The sequence continues at coordinate 2,405 of CAYSHS010000476.1, forward strand.
CGGATAAGTCATTTCATCTTCGACCTTTTTGGCGATGTCACGCGCGATTTTCATAGCGGCCCCATCATCAACTTGTTCAGCCGAAACGATAACTCGAATTTCACGTCCGGCCTGTATTGCATATGCGCTTTCGACACCTTTGAAGCCGGTCGCGATTTCCTCGAGTTTTTCCAGTCTCTTAATATATCTTTCGAGCGTTTCTCTTCTTGCACCCGGTCTCGATGCTCTAATCGCATCTGCAGCGGTAACAAGCG